>DYJZ01000025.1 GCA_020722885.1 Thermoanaerobaculum aquaticum | reverse complement strand
GGACTTATGGCAAAAAAGGCCGCGAAATCGGGGTCAAACTGTAGAAGATGGGTTAGTGGTACAAGGACAGGAGATACAGCAAATCTCACCTGGACTCCTTCAACATCCCCTGACATAGGTGGTTATGTCATTTTGTACACGGAGGAGCCTGAAGTTTATGGTTACAAGTTTAAAGTTCATTCAGTATTTGGCGACAGAGGAATTGTTGAAGGTCTTGACACGAGCAAAGTTTACAGGTTTGCTGTTGTTGCTTATGACAAAAATGGAAAGTTCAGCCTTGAATCAAACTCTATAACTCTTGCAAACACTCCTCCCCCGGTTATTTCTTCAATGATGAAACTTGGAAATCCTTTCAGAATAAATGTAATTGGAAGCAATCTACAACAGGGAATAAAAGTCGATATCAATGGAACTCAATGGGATATTGTTACCTGGAAATCTTCTTCAAATATTAAGATAAAAGGGGGAAAATCACTCAAAAAACTTGTTCCAAAGGGGGTTGATACAACATTCAGGTTTGTTAATCCAGATGGAGGGGAAACAACTGTGGTTTGGAAATATTGATAAAGAATAAGGCAGCATTCTAATGTAAAAAGAGTGCAAAACTTCCCGTAAATCTATTTTTGGTGTATAATCTAACTGGAGGAAAAACGGAGGAAGCAGGAATGCCGCACAATCCAAGAAAGAGTGAGCCTGAAATTCAAAGAAAATGGGCAGAAGAAAAAGTTGCAGCAACGAAGATTGACCCTGGAAAGAAAAAATTCTACTGCCTTGAAATGTTTATGTATCCTTCTGGTAAGATACATATGGGTCATGTCAGGAATTACACAATAGGGGATGCGTTAGCAAGATACCACAGAATGCTTGGAGAGGAAGTTCTGCATCCAATGGGTTTTGATGCTTTTGGACTTCCGGCTGAAAACGCAGCAATTAAGGGGCAGACTCACCCAAAAATATGGACCGATGCAAACATCGATTATATGAAAATCCAACTTGACCGCCTCGGTTTTCTGTATGATTGGGATAGAGAGGTAAGAACTTGTGAACCATCATACTATAAATGGAATCAGTGGTTCTTTATAAAAATGCTCGAAAAGGGGCTTGCTTACAGGGCGAAATCCCCTGTTAACTTTTGTCCTGACTGCGAAACGGTTCTGGCAAACGAGCAGGTTTCAGACGGGAAATGCTGGCGGTGCGGAAGCCAGGTATTTATTAAAAATATGGAACAATGGTTTATTAAGACCACTGCCTATGCGGACGAACTTTACGAAAATCTCGACAAACTAAAAGAATGGCCTCCTGAAGTCTTACTTATGCAAAGAAACTGGATAGGAAAGTCTGAGGGAGCATTTATTGATTTTGAAGTTTATGGCAACGATAAAAAGATAAGGATTTTTACGACAAGAATCGACACAATTTTTGGGGCTACCTTTTTGGTTCTTGCACCTGAACACCCTCTCGTTGAACAGATTTCGTCCTCTGATCACCTTGAGGAGATAACGAGATTCAAAGAAAAAATGGCAAAGCAGGGAACACAGGAAAGGGTTATAAGCAGGGAGAAACTTGGAGTTTTTACGGGCAGTTATGCAGTAAATCCCTTCTCAAAAGAGAAAATTCCAATTTATGTTGCTAACTTTGTTCTTATGGATTACGGAACGGGAGCAATTATGAGTGTTCCTGCGCATGATCAAAGAGATTTTGAATTCGCCAGAAAATTTAATCTTCCTATAAGGGTTGTTGTAAACCCAAAAGAAGGAATTAAGGAGCCTCTTTCTCAAGCATATGAAGGCGATGGGGTTCTCATAAACAGTGGAGAATTCAATGGGCTGGAGAACAGAATTGCGATGGGAAAGATGTATGAAAAGGCAAAAATTGAGAATTTTGGTGAAAAAGCCACAACATACAGGCTAAAAGATTGGGGTATTTCAAGACAGAGGTACTGGGGAACGCCAATTCCTGTTGTCTACTGTGAAAAGTGCGGAATAGTTCCTGTGCCTTATGAAGAACTTCCTGTTGTTTTGCCTTATGATGTTCCTTTTACAGGAAAAGGAGAAAGCCCTCTCGTAAAGGCTGAATCTTTTGTGAAGGCTAAATGTCCAAAATGTGGTGGCAAAGCAACAAGGGAAACAGATACGATGGACACATTTTTTGACTCATCATGGTATTTCTTCAGGTATCCCGATCCAAAATTAGATTCTTTCCCGATAAATAAAGAGGCTGTTAAATATTTTAATCCAGTCGATTTCTATATAGGTGGAATTGAGCACGCAACAATGCACCTGATTTACTGCAGGTTTTTCACTATGTTTATGAGAGATCTTGGATTGATAGATTTCGGGGAACCAGTCAAGAAACTTATGTGCCAGGGAATGGTAATCAAAGATGGTAAGAAAATGTCAAAGAGTATTGGAAATATCGTTGACCCTGACCATATGATAGACAAATACGGGGCTGATGCTGTGAGGGTGAATATTCTATTCCTTGCCCCACCTACCGACCAACTTGACTGGAAGGAAGAAGGTGCAGAGGGTTCAAGAAGGTACCTTCAAAGAGTCTATTCTCTTGTTGAGGACAACAAAAATGAACTGATTAAAGAGGGAAGACCCCCAGGTGAAGGAACAAGGGCATTCAAATTACGAAAGATAACACACCAAACAATAAGGAAAGTTACAGAAGAATTCAATTCGAGGCTTAAACTCAATACGATTATTGCAAGTTTGATGGAACTAACAAACCACCAGTATAAATTTATGGAACAATATGATGGAAGTCCTGAAGAGAGATTCGCAATAAAAGAGTCAATTGAAGCAAAATTGAAAATGCTTTCGCCAATAGCGCCTCATATTTGTGAAGAATTATGGTTTATGCTCGGGAAAAAAGATTTTCTAATTAATGTGAAATGGCCTGAATATGATGAAAATATAGCAAAAGAAGATGAAATAGAGATACCGGTTCAGGTTAACGGAAAACTAAAAGGAGTAATTAAAGTCAAGGTTGATGACACGGAAGAGACCGTTTTAACCATTGCAAAAAATGAGCCTAAAATTAAATCTATTCTTGAAGGAAAAAGTATTGTTAAACAAATTGTCATAAAAGGAAAGATTGTCACATTTGTTGTCAAATGAGGCTTTTTTTGAAAACTAAATATCTTTTTACTTTTTCAATTGTATTTTGTCTTTTTTTATCTTGCGGCTATCATCTTGTTGGAACAGGGGGACTCCAAGATGGAATTGCAGTGCTTGCTGTTCCCCCTTTTGAAAAAGGGGAAAACATCGTTGTTCTTGACCAGAGAATCACCGAAGCAGTTAGAGCGGAGCTTTCAAGGAGAACAAGAGTAAAGGTCGTTTCTCAAAAAGAAATTGCGGATGCTGTCTTAAACGGGACAATTTCTAACTATTCGATTTTCCCAATTTCTTACGGAGTCGATGGAAGGGCAGACAAATACAGGGTCTCAATCGTTGCAAAAGTTGTAATGAAAGATAAAGAAGGAAAAGAGATTCTTAATATGGAAGGCTACAGATTTGAAAGAGAATATTCAAGAAAATCTTCTCAGAATTTATTTCTTAATGAGGAAAATATAGCAATTGATGAACTTTCAAGGGATTTTGCAAGAGATTTGGTAGGCACAATACTTGAATCAAAATTATAAAATTAAGCCATTGCAGTTATTTTAGTTCACATCCGTCAAAAAATAAAAAAGAAAGAGGTTGTCAAAACTATATGATAATGTCTTTCCGCGAGTTACTTCGAGGGATTAGCAAACGAAGTGATCTTCCTTTGTGAAGTGAGGAAGATTGCTTCGGGGGATGAGGCTGAGAAGCAGCACTCGCAATGACTGCGTTGTTTGCTAAAAAAAGGGAGATTACTTCGTAAGATGAGGCTACGAAGGGGGGCTCGCGATGACTGCGTTTGCTTTCAGTGAGGGAGATTGCTTCGTAAGATTAGGCTTCAAGCAAGTGCTCGCAATGACAGCGTTTTTCAATTATCATAGACTTCTTAAATGTTTGTGTTATATCCTGGCAGATGTGGGGAAATTGAAATTTTGCTTTATTTATTTTCTACCAGTTTGTAAATAGCATCTTTCTGGTTTGAGTCAAGATATTTGCTTGCTTCAAAAAGCAAAAATGAGAGAAGGTTGTCGAGAGAAGAGGACAAAACTACAAGTCTCTTTTCTTGTGGATAATCAGCAACATTTGCCATAAGTGTTGTTACGGGCAGATGTCCCCTTGCGTCAAAAAGGGGACCTTCAAGCACAGGTTCGTTAACCTGATTTTTTATATCATCAAATAGATTTTGTTGTTCTTTTGGAGAAATTTTTTCACCGAGTGCGGTCCACAGTTCACCGAAAATTCTGTTATATTTCTGTATAAGGTTTTCTATTGCATTGACATCTTCCACTTCTTCTTCACTTTTGACGGGACTTCCCGGAATGTAAATGTACCTTGCAAGCAGAAGAGACATTAAAATTCTTAGCGTTTCAAATTCTTCTAATGGTGATACATGGACAATATCCCTTATGTTCCTTTTTCCGTCAACAAGGTTCATAATTTCAATTTCACTCTCCTCAAACTTCACCTGATTGTCTCTAAATTCCGGCGGAACAGGAGTTGGAACAACAGTATCATCGGGTATAAGTTCTTTTATTCTCGGCCATTCGTCAAGCCTTCTTATCCCTTCCATAATTATATTTGTCGTTGAAGTGGAGAGTTTGATTTTTTCTTCGGTAGGCTCTTCCATTTCTTCAAAATAGAAAATTCCTTCATCCAGAGAAAATATTCCATAAACAATTTCAAGAACCTGGTTTTTTACAGCCCACCAGAGTTGCTTTGGAGTTAAAATTCCCATCTGAACAAGAATTTTCCCCTGTCTTTTATTGGGCTCGACAAGCATACCCGATTTCATATTTTGTTCTTGTGTTATTTTCCCGTGCCTTACCAGAAAAGAGCCGAGAGATTCATCGGGATGGCTTGAGTTTGCAAAGACAAGTTCGCCTTTTTCCCAGTAGAGTTTTCTCTTGATATTTTCAGATTCTATAGTGAGGATGCCGCTCTTCTTTATCATTCCAATAAAGGTCAAGAGGTCTGGAACTGTTATGGATTTAAGTTTTCCCTCAAAAGCTATTTCTTTAGCCAATTAATCCACCGTCAAGGTTTTACTTAAGTTTCTTGGAAAATCAGGGTCATAGCCTTTTTCAACGCTTGAATAGTATGCAAGTAGTTGTAAAGGTACCACAGAAACGAGTGAAAAGAACAAATCATTGCAGGGAGGAATTGCAATAATTTTTTTTGAGTTGAGCTTGAGCCTTTCATCTTCAGTTGAAATAACAATAGTGGTACCACCCCTGCAGGAAACCTCATTTATTCCACTTAATGCGACAGGAATGTCAGTTTTCGACACCACAAAGATAATGGGATAGTTTTCTCTAACTGATGATAAAGGTCCATGTTTAAACTCTGTTGATAGCATTCCTTCGCAGTGGCAATATGTAACTTCTTTAATTTTAAGAGCCCCTTCGAGAGCAATAGGGTAAGTGAATCCATATCCAAGGCAGTAATATTCATCATAGTTCTTAATTATGGGAATCACTTCTCTGACGGTTTTTTCAGATTTTGAAAGAGTTTCTTGAATAGCTTTGGGGAAATCCATAAGTAACGAAGTATCCATACCGCCCATTTTTGCAGCAAGATAGAGAAATGTAAGTGACTGATTGATAAAAGTTTTTGTTGCCGGAACAGAAATTTCATAGCCACAGGCAAGAGGAAGATAAAAATCGCTCATTTTCATAAGTGAAGAGCCAAGAACATTGACGAGACCAAGAGCCTGCATCTTCTTTTCTTTTGCAAGTTCAAGGGCACGCAGAACATCTTTCGTCTCTCCACTCTGGCTAACAAAAACTCCAATGTCTCTCTGACTTGCAGTTGGAAGGTACTGTGCTATAAATTGCGGAGCAAGAATAGGTATTACAGGAATCTTTGAATACTGGGCAAAGGCTACCGCTCCAAATAGACAGGCGTGATAGCTTGTTCCGCACCCGATGAAATATATGTTTCTTGCGTTACTTAATTTTTCTATGAATTTCTCAATAATAGGGCTGGCGTTGAGAAGATGAAGAAGGTCCATTGCAACTTTTGGCTGTTCGTAAATCTCTTTCAGCATAAAGTGAGAGAATCCGCCCTTTTTTGCGCTTTCCATCTCTTCTTCAATTTTCTCTACTTCTCTTTTCACAATTGAACCGTCTTCTATTTTCTTAATTGTAACTTTTGAAGGCTCCAGAATAGCCATTTCTCCATCTTCAACTCTTATAATTTTTCTTGTAAGAAAGAGAAGAGAGGGAAGGTCTGACGAGACATAATTTCCATCTTCTCCAATTCCGATGACAAGACCGGAACCTTTTTTTACGGCATAGATTTTCTTTTCGCCTTTCCTTGCCAGAAGAAAGGCGTAGTCACCTTCTAAAAGAGTGGTTGCTCTCCTTACTGCCTCTTCCGTTTCAAAACCTCTTTTGATAAAGTATTCAACAGAATGAACGCAAGACTCTCCGTCATTCGTTGATCTTACAGTCATTCCTTCTTTAAGGAACATCTCCCTCAACTGGATGTTGTTCACAACATTTCCGTTGTGGGCGCCAAAGAGTTCTTTTGCTGAATCAAAATGGGGCTGGGCATTAACCTGAGAAGGTGCCCCGAAAGTCGCCCATCTTAACTGTGCAATTCCAGAGAAGCCTTTCATTTCAGAAAATAGAAGCTTTTGTGAAACCTCTTCAACTTTCCCTGCATCCTTTCTTAAATCAATTGTCCATTTTTCATCCATTGTTGCGCACCCAACAGAATCGTAGCCTCTGTAAGATAAACGCTTGCAAGCTTCTATTAGAGTAGGTCCGAGTATCTTTTCGTTTTGATTAATGATTCCAAAAATTCCGCACACTTTGCCTCCACAATTCCCTTAACAAACTTTTTATTTTACAACAGAAATACACATCTGTCCAAAATAAATTTTGACAGAACCATCTAAGAAGTCAAGGGGGGAAATGTCAAGACTATTTAGAAATACTCCGTTGCAAGTGTTCACTAACCGTGTCATTGCGAGCCCACTCTAAAATTGTCATTGCGAGTGCTCCTTCGGAGCATCATCTTACGAAGCAATCTTCCTCTTTTCAAAGAAAGGAAGATCATTTTGTCCGTGGACGCATCGAAGTAAATCCCAGAAGGACATTATCATATAGCTTTGACAGGGGACTTATGGAAATCGCTCAACAGGTTTTTTCAAACACCAACCATCAAACCTGAAACCTTTAAGCCGCGTCTTTTTGAGAACCAATTGGACAGCATAATGACATATACAGGCATAAAAACAGTGAGCCTCATTTTCAAGCCTCCATAAAACCCCTTCAGAATCCTCAATTTTTCAGGATAAACCTTCCGTTTTCAAATTATCCTCGACAGCAGTGGCAGAAATAATTAAATTAAAATAATGAAAAAACTAAAAAATTCTATTTTTGTATTGCTTTATCAGCTTCCAGGACCTTTTTCACCATTTTTTTCCTTTGGTCTTTCAGTTTTTGAGCAACTTCGGGGAAACTATCCTGAATTATTTCAAGAGCGAGGTATGCTGCGTTTTGAGAGCCATTAATAGCCACTGTTGCCACAGGAATGCCGGGAGGCATCATAACGGTTGAATATAGTGAATCTATTCCATTTAATGCCCCTGATGAAATGGGTATTCCTATTACAGGGCGAGTCGTATGGGAAGCGACAACCCCTGCAAGGTGTGCCGCCATACCAGCCGCGCAGATGAAGACTTTAATTCCCTGTTTCTCTCCCTGCTGAACAAATCTTTTGACTTCATCTGGTGTTCTGTGGGCTGAAAGAATCCTGACTTGAGTTGAAACTCCAAAATCTCTAAGAAGAGAGATTCCAGGCTCAACTTTCTCATAATCGTTTTGACTTCCCATTATAACGGCTACTACAGGTTTCTCTGGCATATTACTCTCCTTTTGAAGCCATATTATAACAAAAAATATATCAGAACATGCAAAAGTTCAGAAACACATAAGACTTTTCTGAGGAAAAAAGCTCGAAAGAAGAAAGGGGGTCGCTTTCGGCTTTGATTTTAAGCTCGCGTGCACCGAAGAATAAAAGGCGCTGGGACATTCCGAAAGAACTTGAAACCTTCGTCCGTTTTTATGGAGATCAAAAATGAATTTGTCCTGCTGCCTTTTCTTCCCAAAAAGTTTCAAGTGTTGTGGACTTCTACATCCTATTTCATTTAACGAAAAAAAATAATATAATTAACAATTTATAGGAGTACTATGAAGGATTACATATATGAAGGCGAAATAAGTGAAACTCCTTTGCCGGAAGTTCTTCAGAAGATAAACTACTACAAAGTGCCTGGAGTTTTGACTGTAACAAACAGCAAAGGTAGTAAGGAGATTTTTATATCGGGGGGAGAGGTAATTTTTGCTTCTTCAACTTTTAAAGATGACAGACTCGGGGAGTTTCTTCTTGCAAGGAAAAAAATAACTCAGGCTGATTACGACAAATCAGTTGAACTATTAAAAACAACAGGGAAAAGACAGGGGAAAATATTTATAGAGCTTGGAGTTTTAACGCCCTCTGAATTGCTTGAACTTGTTAAAGAACAGGTGATGGCAATTGTATGGTCTCTTTTTGATTGGATTGAAGGGAAAATCACTTTTAAAGTTGGAAAATTTAAGGAAGATGAAGTTATAAAACTGAATCTGGATACGCGTCTTGTGATTCTTGAAGGCATTAAGAGAATTTCTGAACCCAAAAGAGTTGTAAAATGGCTCGGTAAAAGAGATGATGTTTTTGAGCCGACTGAAAATGCCCTTGCTCTCCTTCCAACTCTTCCACTGAATCTTGATGAAAAGAGAATTTTCAGGTTTGTTGATGGCAGAAGAACATTTCTTATGCTTCTTGAAGTGTCGCCGATTGATTCTGGACAAACCGCAAAAATCCTTTATGCGCTTTATGTCTTGGGCTTAATAAAAAAGAAGGAAAGTGGCATAAAAATCAAGGCAGGCCATTAATGCTGAAAATATCCTTTCTTGGTGGGCTGGGTGAATTCGGTAGAAATATGACCATTTATGAAAGTGGTAACCACTGCCTTATTGTTGACTGTGGAATGATGTTTCCTGAGGCAGAAACCCTGGGAGTTGACCGTATCATACCGGATTTTCAGTATGTTCTTGAAAGAAAAGAGGAAAAAGATTTTGCTCTTCTTCTTACTCATGCCCACGAAGACCACATAGGAGCGGTTCCATTTCTTTTGAAACAGATGGATTTTAGCTTGTTTGCCTCAAAATTTTCTTTTGGGCTTGTTGAAAAGAAAATATCGGAAATGGAACTTGAGTGTCCGAGTTTTAACGATATTGCTGAAACCGAAAGTTTTAATTTTGGGCCATTTTCAGTTGAACCTGTATTTGTGACACATTCAATACCAGAATCATATTCTATGATTGTAAGATGTGAAGACGGTGTTTTCGTCCATACGAGCGATTTTAAGTTTGATCAGACTCCTCTCGATTTTAAAACTACCGAGTATGGTAAACTTCAAAAAGTTGGAAGTGAAGGAGTTACCGCGATACTTATTGATAGCACAAACGCAGAGACTTCAGGTATCGCGGGAAGTGAAAAAACTGTTTTTAAAAATATCGAAAAATATATTTCTTCATTCAGAAATAGGTTGATAATTACGCTTTTTTCTACCAATATTCAAAGAATACAGGGAATATTGAACCTTTCCAAGAGATATGGAAAAAAAGTTGCTTTTCTTGGAAGGTCTCTAATTGGAAATATTGAAGTTGCCGAGCGTTTGGGGCATCTTCAATATCCTTCGAATGTTGTCATAAGTCCAGATAAAATCGAAAAAATGAACAGAGGTGAAGTTGTTGTAATTGCGACTGGGAGTCAGGGAGAGCCTTTTTCTGCTCTCAGCAGAATTGCATTTGATGAGACGAAGGAATTGTTTGTTGAAGATGGAGATCTCGTTCTTTTTTCAGCCAGAATTATACCAGGGAATGAAAAAAGAATAGGAAGAATCATAAACCAGGTCTACAGGAAAGGCGGAAGAGTCATAACTCCAAAGGACGATCCATTTATCCATGTTTCAGGACACGCATCACAGGAAGAGTTGAAACTTATGGCTTCCTGGGTAAAGGGAAGATATTATATACCGATTCACGGAGAATTCAGACAACTGAAAGAAAATGCAGAATTAGCCAGAGAACTTGGTTTCAGAGATGAAAATATTTTGGTAAATGAAGTGGGCGATTCCCTCGTTTTTAGAAAAGGGGAGTTTTTGTATAAAGAAAAATTTCCGGCAGGAATGGTCTGGCTTGATGGGGAATCGGGAGATCCTGTGGGAAAACTTCTTTTAAGAGACAGAAGGCATCTCGGTATTGAAGGCTTTGTCCTTCCTATTGTGGTGGTTGATTCAAGTGAAGGATGTTTTGAGAGTGAACCTCAGATAATTCACAGAGGATACTCTCCACTTGAGAGCCAGCCGGATCTTTATGATGAAATCAAAAGAAGTATAAAAGAGCTTGAAAAAGAATTGACAAAAGCAGAAATTACCGACCAGAATATCCTGAAAGCAAAAGTAAAATCGGCTGTGAAAAAGTCGCTCAAGAGAAGAGAAGCTAAAATCCCTGTCGTAATTCCAGTGGTTATGGAGGTTTAGTTGTCTTTATTTTTGGCAATAGTATTTGGAATTGTTCAAGGTGCTACTGAGTTTTTGCCCGTTTCGTCTTCAGCCCATCTGACGATTCTTGGAGTGATTACCAAAATTAGAGAGGAAGACGCCATTCCCTTTTTTCTTGTCTTGCATTTGGGAACACTTATTTCACTTGTTATATTCTTTTTTAAGGAGTTAATGAATTTAGGAAATAGTTTGTTAAAAAGGGAAAAAGAGAGCATAAGAACTCTTTTGCTTATTTTCGTTACTACCCTGGTTACAGGGATTCTGGGATTAGGTTTAGAAAAAAAGGTAGAAGTGGCTTTTGCTTCTTCTTTATGGGCTGCCATTTTTCTTTTATTTACCTCGTTAATTTTGTTTCTCTCACTTTCTCTTAAAAGCAGAGAAAATAAGATTTCAACAATTTCTTCAATGACTTTTTTTTCGGCTTCAATAATAGGTTTAGCGCAGGGGATTGCTGTCTTTCCAGGAATATCCAGATCGGGGATAACTATTGTTGCATGCCTTCTTGTGGGCCTCTCCAGGAAAGATGCTTTCGATTATTCTTTTCTTGTCTCTATTCCTGCTATTTCAGGGGCATTCCTATTAGAGTTTAAGGATATTGGAGAATTAAGTCAGAGATTCGGTTTTGAAATTACTTTTATAAGTTTTCTGGTCTCATTTATCGTTGGGTATATTTCTCTTGGTGTTCTTAAAAGTTTAGTGATAAAAGGAAGACTTCATTATTTTGGTTTTTATACTTTATTTGTCTCTGCTTTTGGCTTTTTTGCTTTTTACTTTTTTTGATTGGAGAAATTTATGAAGAAAAGTTCAATTTTATTAATTTTTGCCATCTTACTGTCTTTTTTCTTTTCCTGCAACAAACCTGAAAAACCTGTTGCAAAAATTGGAGGCAATTGGATTTCTTTTGAACAGTGGCAGGCTTTTCTTGATAACCTTAACTTTAAAGATTACGGCGATCAAGAAAAATTAAATAAGATGTTTGATAATTTTATTAAAAGGGAAGTTACTTTTGAAGTGGCAAGAAGGCGAGGGCTTCTTAGTGGCAAACAGTGGAATGATCAGATTGAAAAAATCACCCAAAATGCAGTGATTTACAATTTCATCGTAACAAAATATCTGAACGGAGTATCAGAAACAAGCGAAGAAGAGATATACGAAGTTTATAAAATAGACAATTCAAGAAGGCATTTATGGGGAGTGACTGTAAAAGGAAAAGAGCAGGCTCAAAATGTTAGCAAATCATTAAGAAAGGGGGAAAGTATTGAAAAAATTTTTGAAACCCACAAGAATGATCTTCCTGATGGGCCAAAAAGTTACGATCTTGGGTATCCAAAATATGCAGAATTGCCTCCTGAGGTTCAAAAGGTTTTTATTAATGGAGCAGAGGGAGATGTTCTTGATCCGATACAATTGGAGCAGGACATTTATATGGTTGTTATTCTAAAAGAACTTCAGATTACTCCAAAGCCAAATTCTTTTGATCAAAATACAATCAAAAAGGCAAAGGGGGTTAAACTCACCAAAGCAATGCTGAAAGCAAATGAAGAGTACAAAAATGAATTTCCAGAGACTTATGATAAAGAGTTGGTTTCTGAGCTTTTAAAGAACGAAGGACCTTCTAAAGAAGATTTAAATAAAACCATTGGGAAAATAGGGTCTAAGGAAATTAAATTCTCAATTCTCCTTGAAAGATATTTCAGGGATGTTCAAAAAGGAGCAAACCTCCCTGAAAATGAAGAAACTTTAAAGAAAGTCTTTGAAAAAATTGTTATGGAAACAAGAGTTTACCTTGCGGGAAAAAAACTTGGGATTGATAAAGACAAAAATGTCTTGGCCGAAATATGGAATGAAACCCATGAACTGGGCGCATCAATTTGTTTTAGCAATTATCTAAGTGAAGTCGTAATTAAAGAAGAGGAATTAAAGGAGTTTTACCAAAAGAACATTACAGCTTTTTCTGATCAGTCGAGTTTCAATCTTAGATACCTTCTATCTCTCTCGCCTCAGGCATTAAATAATGCTGTAGTTATGTTTAAGAATGGAGCAAAATGGGAAGAGATTTTAAAAGTGCCCGGTATTCTTCCTGATACGGGTAGTGGAATTATGGGATGGAAAACGGAAAATGACTTGAATTCAATGTTCAACAAAAACATAGTGGAGAAACTAAAGAGTATGGAACGCGGGAAATGGCTTGCTGAAAGGATTGGTCCTGATAGAATAATCGGTATTTTTGTTGAAGACATCAAAAGGGGTGCATCTCTTTCTTTTGAACAGGCAAGAGAAAAAGTGCGGGAACTTTATGTTAAAGAAAAGGGTATCAAACTATTTGAAGATTTTATTAATAATGATGCAAGAAAAAATGTTAAAGTTGAAACATATCCTCAAAACATTAAATAAGGATAATGAAACTTTCCTCGACAAATTGGGTTAAAAAATATAAGGGGGGAGTTTTTGATTAAAGTTTTTTTTTGCTGTAAAATATGATCTAAAGGAGACTTTCTATATTGCTTAACAAAGTTTCAATCTTGTTTCAATCAGATCTTTCAATGACTGACTGCGTTGAGGAGTTTTTCAGAACCGCAGTAAAAAGATGGGATTTAGAAGATGATAGAATTGATTGGATTGCACTTTCCCTTAGAGAAGCGGTCAACAATGCAATAATTCACGGTAACTCGAACCTTTTTGAAAAAAAAGTGGAAGTAGTTATGGAAGCTAACGAGAAAAACATTGTGTTTAAGATATGGGATGAGGGGAGAGGTTTTGATATAAATTCTCTTCCCGATCCAACAACGGAAGAAAATCTTTTAAGACCGCACGGAAGGGGAATATTTTTGATAAGCAAGTTTGTTGATGGTGTTAAATTTATTTGTAGAGAAACGGGTTTTGGAATTGAACTTAAAGTTAATTTGTCAAAATAGATAGGAGGAACTATGAAATACGAAGTTCTTGAAAAAGGAAATGTAACCGTAATTAAACTTAGCGGGAGGATAACGCTGGGCAGTGGGGATGTCAAACTAAGGGATAAACTTGTGGAAGAACTTGAAAAAGGTAAAAAGAAAATTGTTCTCGACCTTGGAGAAGTATCCTTTATGGACTCAGCAGGTCTGGGAGAACTTGTTGCCGCATACACAAGCGCTAAGAGGCATGGTGCACAGGTCAAACTTTCAAATCTGACGAAAAAAATAGACGACCTTCTCGACATAACAAGATTGTCATCAGTTTTTGAAACATACAATTCAACGGAAGAAGCAGTAAAATCATTCTAAGGTAGAAAACAGGAGTAGATATGATAAAGGCAGACATCGTAAGCAAAGTTCAGAAAGTTACAGGTTTGTCAAAGCAGAGGGCTCAGGAAGTTGTCGAACTAACATTTGAGTCTCTTAAAGAGGCTTTCAGGCAGGATGAAAAAGTTGAATTAAGAGGCTTTGGGATTTTTAAAATCAAAGAGAGAAAAAAGGGAGTTGGAAGAAATCTCAAAACAGGAGAACTTGTCCCTATTAAAGGAGGGAAGATGGTAAAATTTAAATCTTCAAGCAGGTTCAACAAGGGGTAAGTTATAAAATTTGGGAGAGTCTTATAAGTTTATTCATTATCTTCTTTTTAGTCTGACTTTCATTGCTGTTACCTTAACCTCCATAGTTCTTGACCCTGAGGGTGGGGAACCATTGGAGGTGTTTTCGTTGATCCAGAAAGACCCGGCTATTATTTTGAAAGGGCTACCTTTTACTCTCTCTTTGCTTTTTATAATAAGTTGCCATGAATACGGGCATCTTAAAGGGGCGAAAAATAATGGCATAAGGGCAACGAAGCCCTATTTTATTCCTGCACCTCCATTTATAACACTTGGAACTTTTGGGGCATTTATCAAAATAAAAAGTGCAATACCCAATAGAAGCGCTCTTTTAGAGACAGGAGCATACGGTCCCATTTTTGGTTTTTTTGCATCGATTTTTGTTCTTCTTCTCGGCTATTCTCTGGATTTGTTTGGATACCATTTGCCTGTTGATTTTGGATTTAATGTAAGACTTCCTGCCGGAATTTCTTTTTTAAGATATCTTTTCTACGGGAAACTTGATTTTGAAATTATGCTATTTGAAAATCCCCTGACTGCAAGCGCATTCATAGGTTTCTTCATTCAGGGACTCAACCTCCTTCCTGTAGGGCAGCTGGACGGAGGTCACATCCTTTATGCCTCTTTCAAAGGAAATCATCGCTTTGTAAGTAAAGGAGTGGCTATTTTGTTTGTTTTGCTTAGCCCATTTGGCTTTCATTTTCTTGTTTGGGCTTTTTTGTTTTTTCTTCTCGGGACAAGCCATTACCCAACCATGGATGATAATAAACCTTTAAGTCGAAAAGACCTGATTACGATACTTTTCTCATTTTTAATATTTATTCTAACTTTTCAGCCGATTCCTTTTATAACCTGAATTCAAGAAATTATTTTGACGAGGATGAGGGTAATGTTATCCTCGCCTCCGTTTTTGTTTGCCTTTTCAATAAGTAAATCACCCATCTCCTTCAGACTTTGCTTGCTTAAAAGAGACTCTTCGATTTCTTTGTCTTCAACCATACTATTTAAGCCATCTGTACATAAAAGGTATAAGTCGCCAGTCTGACAGTTCATTTCTGTCACTTCAGCGGTGGCTTCTCCCTTTGTGCCAAGTGCTTTTGTTATTACATTTCTAAATGGATGCCGCTGAGCTTCAGATTCTGTCAGGAATCCCATTTTGACCTGTTCATTTACCCACGAGTGGTCAGATGTGAGAAGGATGAGTTTTTTGTCCCTCAAAAGATAGCACCTGCTGTCTCCGACATGGCATAAAATTATCCTGTCATGTGATTTATGAAGCGCTACTACAGTAGTTCCCATACCCCTCGATTCGGTATGCTCCTTTGAATACTCCTGTATTTTTTCATTTGCAATTGCAATCGCTGTTTTTAGTTTATTTCCCAAAAAAGAAATTTTGTCGTCATATTCGTAAGGCCAGGTGGTTTCTTCATTAAGATTGGGATCCTTAAAAAATTTACCGATTGTCTCAACTGCGATTTTAGAGGCAACTTCTCCGCTTGAATGGCCACCCATTCCGTCTGCCACAATGAATAGATTAACATTTTCTTCCACAAGAAAAGCGTCTTCGTTGTTTGTTCTCTTTATTCCAGTATTTGTGATCGGATAAAAATCAAACTCTTTTGTCAACTCTTTTTCCCAAAAAGATTTCCCAGGATACCGCCATCTTTTGACGGTCCCTTTGTATTATCTTTGAATTCACTTTTCAAAAATTCAGGAATTGAAAAATCGTGGGGATTTGCCTTTATGCCTTCTTCAAGGACTTTTTTTGCTCTAATTTCCTGTTGTAATTTTTTTAGTACTCTGGCATAAGTTATGAACCACTCGGGGTGGTAGGGATCTGCTTTGAGAGATTCTTCAACAAGTTTAGCTCCATCTTTTCTTGTAAGGGGAGAATAAAGTTTTGAAATTCCCAAATAGAATCTGGCAGAAAAATCTGAAGGAGTAAGTGTAAGAACAAATGAGAAAAGGGATTCTGCAGCCTTCATTTCACCATTTTTATAATGCTTCATAGCGAGTGCAAAATATTCTTTTGCCTTTTCCTGAGGGCTTTTTTCCACTGCTTTTGGCTGTGAGATTGTTTTGTCGTATTCCGCCCTGAGTTTCCAGTTTGACAGTGTATTGTACGCTTCTGTTATTTCCTTTAGAGCTTCCTCAGCCGCAGTTTTTTCTTTTGGATCTTTTATTCGGTCCGGGTGATATTTAAGGACAAGTTTTCTGTATGCCCTTGAAATCTCACCCGGCTTTGCATTGGTAGGAACATCAAGTATCTGATAAAAATTCTTCTCCATAATTATATACTAACAAAAAAAAGACTTATATTCAAGTCTCAATGTTTTTTAAAATCCATTTTCTTTGCAGTGTGCCTTACTTCATAAAGCCTTTTTGCCTCCTTTCTTAATGCTTCAGAAACATTCTTGTCTTTCATAAGAAATTTAAGATCAAAATCTGTAAATCTCTGTATAAGAGATAATGCTATTGGAAGAGGAGTTTTTGGATTAGAAGCAAGAGCTTTGACAACATTGTACTTTCTCATCCACTCATTGCTCATTGCTATCTTTCTCAATAGTTCGTCAGGAAGATTTCTCATTTTTGCGATACTCTCTATTTCTTGCTCAGTTACTTTAGGTGAATTTATTACCGCTTCCTGGACAACCTTGTTCGAATCCCTTATTAGAATACTTCTTGCTTCCTTGTTTCCTTTGAGTGCAAGTTCCACTTTTTTGGGTACGGACATTTTCAAAATTTTCTGATAAAGGTTTTTGACTTCTTCCTGAAGTAATTCTTCTTTAAATGCTTCTTTTGGAAAGACAGCCTCTTCTTCTTTTCTTTCGATTACTTCTGCCGTTTCAGGAATTTCTTCTGTGACTGCTTCCTCTAATTCTTCTTTGGCTGCAACTTCCTCTTTCTTTTCGGTTTCAGGTTCTTTCTCAGGTTCAGGTATGAATCTGGCTTCAACAATCTCTATCTTAAGTCCAAGTTTTTCTTCTATAAGGCGAGGAATAGTGGGATGATTTCTAAAAAATTGTTCTGAAATATCAAAAATTCTTCTTCCTTGAGAGGTTGTCAGATTAGGATTTTGCAAAAGAGATACGATTATTCCGGGGCATTCGAGGAGTTTTGCCTGTCCATCAAGAATGGCATCTATAAGTGATGATGAAGCATTGAGAGCCATCTCTTCAACCGTAAAAGCTGAAATTGATCTGTTGCGCAAAGCAAGGATGGCAAGTCTTTCATCTCTTGAAAGAACTTTAGCAACAAAATCAAAAAATTCTTTTCGAAAAGTATGCTCTTTTAAAAGCGACCGCCATTCTTCAAAGGAAACTTCTGCAAGATTTTGTCTGCACTGCATTTTGATTTCCTGGTCGGGGTCGTTTCTCAGACAGGCCCAGAGTTCGATTTGATCCTCTCTCGGTATAGGAAGTGCTCCTCTGGAAGCGGCTTTCTTCACTGCTTCCGATGCTTTCCCTGAAAGAATCTGGTCTACTAAAGGGTGACTCATTTAGATTCTCCTTGAATACTAAAATTTCTTAAAACTTTTCCTTTTTCTTTTGGAAATGTAATTTCCCTGCCAGCAAAAAATAATTTTAAAGCGAATGGATCGCCGATTGTTATTCTGAATTGGTTCCCATTAAAGTTTAACTCTTCCCCGCCTGAAAGTTCCCTTCTTAATAGGATTTTGTTGTTTTCACCATAAAGTTCGACCCAGCAATTTGAAACGGATATTAATGTTAATCCTTCAAAGGCTTCTTTTCTGGTAGTTTCTAAAGAAGACTTATTCTGGATATTTTCCTGTACTTCAGCACTAATAGTAGAATCTGTCGTAGTAATTTTCGGGGATTTAAGTTCCTTATTCTGCACAACTATTTTTTCAGAAAACAAATTAGATCCAATCTCAAGAATAGATGTTCTGAAGATAAAGAATGCCGAAAAAAGAAGTATTACAATAGACATTAAGGACAACATAAGGAAGTGGCTTTTGGTTTTTAGTGAGGGTAAAGGAGAAAAATCTTCTTTCTTTTTTTCTTCAAAATTTTCCTTGCTCTTTACCAGCACTTTGTATTCTTCAAGAAATGAGTCAGGTTCCACCTTCAAAAAATTTAGAATCGCTTTTATATAGCCGAGAACGAAGATTTCATCAGGAAGATTCTCTCTGTCTCCTTCTAAAAGGGATTTAATGAAAACTTTCCTGATTTTTGTTGCCTTTGAAATTTCTTCAATGGTCTTTCCTTTTTCTTCAATAGTCTCTTTAAGTCTTGAGCCAAAAAGTTTCAGGTTCTTGTTCATTTTTGTCCTTTTAGTTTGGTTTCCATCATTTTTTTTAAAGATACTTTAACTTTTTGGTCTGAAATAAGATTTTTCAAGTCCGTAGTCAAAAGACCACCAATAAGAGAGATAGCGTAAGCGAGAGGTGTTGAGGGGTTCCTTATAAGTGCAATTTTTACTTCTTTTCTGGAACTCCATTTGGTGGATTTTGCGATTGTTTCAAGAACAGGAGAAGGGGTTTTAGGCTGGTTGATTATGAAAAGAACATCTTCTTCAGTCATCCTTGAATTTTGAAGAAGAGCGTTAATTATTCTTGCATCTTTTTCCAGTCTGAGAGTTTTAAGAACTTCACCAGCAGTAATCCTTGCAAGTGTTATTTTGTCACCTGTTGCCATTGTAGGAAGTCTCTGAATTACTACAGACTCGGCAAGATGTCTTACTTCGGAGGCGAGTTTCAGATTGGTTATGATAAAATTTAAATCTCTCCAGAATAGAAGCCTTACATAGTTCATCGCTTCAGCAGGAGGAGTTTTGGGATTGTTGACAAAATAAAACTGAACTCTCGGATACTTCATCCATTGAGACCTTCCTACAGTTTGAAGAAAACCTTCGCTTATATCCTTTCTTCCAAGAATTTTTACAATGTGTATTTCAGTTGCTTGAGGATGAGCAAGAATTGAGTAAAGTTCTTCAAGGCGCAGTTTATCTATCTCCGCCCAGAGCTGCTCGGAAGTTAAATTGGGTTCAATCATAACTCCTCCACAATACTAAGGATATTATTCTTTTAAAAAATTCTCAAGTGATTCAGGTTGAAAATATCGAAACTATTCAAAAAGTTCCATTGCGAGCAGACGTAACCTGTCATTGCGAGTGCTCCTTCAAAGCCTTCTCTTGCGAAGCAATCTTCAACTTTTCAACAAAGGAAGATCACTTCATCTGCCCATCCCTCGAAGTAAATCTCATAAGGACATTAGCATATGGTTATGACAAAAAATTTAATAGTCTCTTGACAAGCGTTTTTTTTTTTTTGCTATAAAACACTCTTAAAGGTAGAAATTTTTTGGCTCGTTTTTTTCTCTTTATGGAGGGTACGATGAAGACGAAAAAAGATTTTTTGAAGAGCTTTTTGGGCGGTTTGTTTATCGTTTCGGTCTTTTTGTTCTCTTTAATCAGTTTTAAGGGAAGCGTAAACGAGCCGGTCAAGCCCGCTTTTGTCAAAGGCTATGCCTTATTTGGTGCCGATTCGATTAAAATAAGCGGCAATACCAATGTCTATTCGATCAGTTCCCTGACGGACCAGACTGAGCAGGGAGCCGGCGACATTCGCTCAAACGGGCAAATCACCATTTCAGGCTCAAACCACATAAACGGGGACGCGACTTCCGGGCCGGGATATATCGTTAAAATCACCGGCGGCAAGAATCAAGTTCTCGGCGAAACAAGCTCGGCGGATGCTGCTTTGGACCCGCAAATCCAGCTTGCGCAAGATTGGCTCTCTTACGCCCAGCAGAACAACAACAACGCTTCGATCCCCTCGCAATTCCTGGATTCAAATGGGAAATTGAAAGTTACGGGCAACAAGACCTGCGCGCTTCCAGCGGGAATTTATTATCTTAACGGTATAAGTCTTTCAGGCTCGGGACAGGTAATTCTCGACGGCGACGCCGTTCTTGTTGTCTACGGTTCGATGGCTCTCAGCGGGAATTCAAGGCTTAACTATGATGAGGCGCCCTCAAAATGCTTGATCGTTTCAACAGCCTCTTCCCATTCATTTTCGGGAAGCTCAAAGGGAAGTTTCGAGCTTTTCTCACCTCTGGCCGATATATCCGCCACCGGCAACTGTGAATATATTTCAAATCTTTGGGGAAAAACAGTAAATCTTGGCGGTTCAGCCATAATCAAGAGATTTGTCAGCGCCGCCCCGCCTGCGATCCAGGTGGACAATCCCCCCGACGGCGCCTTAATAAATACGAAAGCCCCTTATGTCAAGATAAGTTACAGCGATACAGGAAGCGGGCTTGATTTGCCGTCGCTTGAAATAAAGCTCGACGGTATCGTGATCGATTACCTGACCGTCACGGGAACGCAAGCCGATGGCACCGTCCAGCAGCCTCTGAGCGAAGGAACGCACACCATCTCGGCAAGAATAGCAAGCTTTTATGGATATTTCGCGGAGGCAGAAAGCAGTTTTACTATCGACACGATCGCTCCTGTTATTACAATTTCTTCTCCGCAGGACGGCCTTCTAACCAACACTGCCATCCAGGCGATCAGCGGAAGCCTGAGCGAACAGGCGACATTGACGATGAACGGCGAGGCGGTTCCTCTTGACGGTTCTTTTAATTTTTTCAAGAGCGTTGCCCTGACGGAAGGGCTTAACGAATTCAGTTTCACCGCGACGGACCCCGCGGGCAATTCCTCGTCGGCAATTTTGCATGTTACCCTCGACACAAGCGGCGGCGGCGAGCTTCCCCCCGACCCGTCCGAAGTGGCGACCCCGATTGACCCGACGGTACCGACCGATATTTACGCGACAACCGCTTTTCTCTATTCGGGGGAAGAGCCTATCCAAAGGGATGTGGCGCCCGGAACTATTGAGCCTCGAAGAGTTGCTGTTCTGCGGGGAAAAGTCCTGGGTTTTGACGGAGAGCCTGTTTCAGGAGTCAAAGTAACCATTTTGAACCATCCCGAATTCGGCTGGACGCTTACCCGCGAAGCCGACGGAATGTTCGACATGGCGGTAAACGGCGGCGGCCAACTGGTAATATCTTATGTCAAGGAGGGATACGCATCTGTCCAGCGGCATCTTGACACCCCGTGGCGCGATTATATGTGGGCGGAAGATGTGGTTATGACCCAGCTTGATCCTGTTGTAACTCCAATCAACCTGCAAACATCCACGGTCATGCAGACAGCACAGGGAAGCCAAGTTACCGATGTTGACGGATCAAGGCGGGCCGCTATCCTTATTCCGCCCGGAACTACCGCCCAGATGGTTCTGCCGGACGGAACCACCCAGCCTCTCACAACCGCTAATGTCAGAATCACCGAATACACCGTCGGAGAAAAGGGGCCAAAGGCCATGCCCGCCATCCTTCCGCCGCAGTCGGGCTATACTTACTGCGTCGAACTTTCAGCAGACGAAGCTATCGCAGCCAATGCAACTTCTGTCCAATTCTCACAACCTCTTATCTATTATGTAGACAATTTCATAGGGTTTCCCGTAGGCACTCCTGTTCCCGTTGGAAGCTATGACAGAGCGAAAGGCCAATGGATCCCCGAAGAAAACGGCCTAGTTATCAAGATATTGGGCTTTGAAAGCGGCCTTGCAATCCTTGATGTTGACGGGACAGGCGTTCCCGCGGATGCGGTGAAACTTGCGGCTCTCGGGATAAGCGACGAGGAGAGGGCGAATATTGCCCTGCTTTATCCCGTCGCCGGAACGGAGTTGTGGAGGGTCGGGGTCGGCCACTTCAGCTCTTTTGACTGCAACTGGCCCTACTGGGCAGTAGAAGGCGCAATTCCACCGGATATTGATGAAGCGAAACAGAATATAACTTCCGAGACCTGCGACACAGGGAATTCAATTATCGGCATACAAAATCAGAGCCTGGGCGAGGCTTTCGGCCTTGCGGGCTTGCCTCTTTCCATTTATTATCAGTCGATGAGGGGAATGGATTACTCTTCTTTCTATTCTCTCGATATCCAATTAAGCAAATCATCGATCCCTTCTGTTCTAAAAGCCATCGAAGTCGAAGTTGAAATTGCCGGGCAAAAGCATTTAGTTCGCTATTCCGCGGATCAGGTGGATTTGGCAAATTTAAGCCATCCGTTTGTATGGGACGGCAGGGACGGATATGGAAGAGCCTGTCAGGGGTCCGTTCAAGCGACTATAAGGGTGGGATGGGTATACCCTATCGTTTACAAGGAAGTTTCGGCGGTAGGAAAAGCCTTTGCGGCACTTAGTATGACAGGCGTTGATATTATTGGGTCGCGCCAAACTTCTGAAATAACCTTTTCCAAGATTTACACCAAGATGCTTGGAACCGTCAATTCGACTTCAAGCTCCATAGGAGGCTGGACTCTTGAAACACAGCATGTCTACGACGTAAACGGAAGACTTTACCTTGGGAACGGCGCTATAAGCAAGGCAACGGAAATCGAGACAGCGGTGATAAGCAAAGTTGCAGGAGGCGGAACATCTCAGCCTTATGAAGGAATTCCCGCCACGCAGGCCCTTCTTTCCAATTGTCACGGCATTTGTTTTGCCCAAGACGGCTCAATCTATCTTGCGGCGCCATTCAAAATTTACAAGATGACTTCTGACGGCCTAATGTACACATTTGCCGGGACGGGCGTCTTTGGGGATAGCGGGGACGGCGGTCAAGCCACATCGGCTCAAATTGGGTTTGTATGGGACATTGCCGTCGGGCCGGACGGCAGTGTATATATTGCAGACAGCAGTAATCGCCGAGTAAGAAAAGTGCTTCCCAGCGGCATTATTGTGCCGTTTGCCGGGAACGGCTCAATTATTGAAAGCGGGGACGGCGGGCCGGCTTCTGAAGCGGGCATCAATCAACCCTTCTCAATTCTCGTCGCGCCGGATGCCAGCGTTTTTATTGCCACCGTAAATAGAGTAAGGAGAGTCACTCCGAATGGAATCATATCAACTTATGCGGGGGGCGGGGCGATCCCTCTTGCAAACGCCGAAGGCAAACCTGCGACCGATGTCATTTTCAACTCTATCGGCAAAATAGCCTTTGATGAAAATGACGGGGGGTTATACATTCCCAATCAAAATTATCCCTATAAGGTTTTCAAAATTAGTTCCGACGGGACATTAAGAACTTTTGCCGGCACGGGAGTATCGGGCCATTCGGGCGACGGCGGCCCGGCTGTTTCCGCCCAGCTGGATGCCCCTTATTCTGTTGCCGTTGACGACACGAACAACGGGATTTATATAGCCGAAGACAATTACATCAGGTATATCAACTCCGCCGGAATAATAACTACAGTTGCCGGAAACGGAACGAACGGGACGGCGGGCGACGGCGGTCCTTCGTTACAAGCGCAAATTACGTGGATACACGATCTGGATTTAGATAAAGATGACAATCTTTTAATTTGCAGTCTTGACCGCATCCGAAAAATTGCTTCAACTTACCCCGGCTTTTCGCCTTCCGATATTTATGTCCCATCCGAAGACGGCTCGGAAATCTACCACTTCTCATCCCAAGGCAGGCACTTGCAAACCCTCAATGCCCTGACCGGCGCGCCCGTCTGGATCTTCGGCTATGACAGCGAAGGCAGGCTTGTTTCGATAACCGACGCTTACAACAATACCGCAACAATTGAAAGAGACGGCAACGGCAATCCCACCGCCATTGTTTCCCCTTACGGTCAAACGACAACACTGACGACGGATGCAAACGGCTATTTGTCCTCGATTCATTCTCCCGACGGCTCGACAATGAGTTTTACTTACAGCGAAGGCGGCCTCCTCGAAACCTTCACCGATTCAAAAGGACAGGTGCACACCTTCACTTATGACGAAAACGGGAGGCTTGTCACGGACGCCGATCCGGCGGGAGGGGCTAAGTCGCTTCAAATGACAGAAGTTACAGGCGGCTGGAGCGTTACGGTGACAACCGCCGAAGGCCACAGCAAGACTTACACGATCACGGATCTTGCAGCCGGTGGCGAAAGAAGGACCGTGGCAGATTCCGGCTGCACCACCTGTTCGACGACCAGCGTGATCCTTCCCAACGGCACGACGACTGTAACCTCCGGCGATGGGACGGTTTCAACAATAACAGAAGGACCGGACCCCCGCTGGGGAATGATGGCTTCAATCCCGAAAAGCTTTTCCGTCGCGACCCCCGGCGGAAAGACCCTCTCCGGCACGATGACAAGAGCCGTCACCCTCAGCAATCCGGCTGATATGATGTCGCTGACAAGCCAGACCGACACCCTCACGATCAACAGTAAGACATTTACGACATCGTACACAGCGAGCAACAAGACCTTCGTTACCACAACTCCAACAGGCAGGCAGGTATCCTCTCAGATTGACTCAAACGGCAAAGTTGTCTCCCAGTCCATTACCGGTATTGATCCGATTTCTTTTGCCTATGACGCCAAAGGCAGGACATCAAGCCTCACTCAAGGGTCAAGGGCTGTCTCTCTTTCTTATGACGCTTCAGGCAATCTCTCCTGCGTGACCGATCCCCTTAGCAGAACAGTCAACTTCGCCTATGATCCTAACGGCAGGGTGACATCGCAGACCTTCCCCGACGGAAGAAGCGCGGGGTTCACTTACGATGCCAACGGAAATGTTACCTCCGTCACTCCCCCCGGCAAGCCCGCCCATAATTTCACCTACACCCCCGTTGACTTGCAGGCTACCTACACCCCGCCAGATATCGGGATAGGTGATACATCTACTCATTACTA
>DYJZ01000101.1 GCA_020722885.1 Thermoanaerobaculum aquaticum | reverse complement strand
TCCACCTTACCTGCAATTTTAAGCCTCCACACCCATCATTATAATTCCCCCATTTTCAAAATGCAAAAGATTATGGAATTCAATAGGAGGTAGTTCATCATTTCGCAACTACAGTCAATTAAATTAAGGAAGACAAATTATTTCTGCAATACCCTATTAAATATTCCCATTGTTTATACTTGATTTTTTTTTAGAAAATAGTCAAAATATAATTGTGAGGTTTGAAAAGTGGAATACAGGAAACTTATTTTAAGATATCTTGACGGAAAAGTGGTTACAGCACTTGCTGGCTTTTTTGAAAATGGAACGGATCCTATCTCTGCTCTGAAGTCTGACGGAACACCTCTTTGTGTAAATGTGTCAGATTTAAAGGCTGCTTTTTTCGTCAGGGATTACCTTGGAAATCCATCTTATCAATCACTTCTTGACGAAGAAGAATTAAGAAAACGCACATCCGGGGTTTTGGTCAAACTTTATTTTAATGACGGTGAAATTATGATGGGACAGATCTCAAAATCCACCGATCTGACAAAGGGCTTTTTCGTCAAAGTCCTTGACCCTGACGACAACAACATTCTTGTCTATGTAAACCCTTTAAGTCTTGCCAAACCTCCAGAAACAGTGTAACTAACTATTCAGGAACATCCGAGAGAGTTTCCGCAATTAAGGCATCTGTAACAGGTCCCATTTCTCACTGTCAAATGTCCACATATATTGCAGAAGGGCGCATCTCCCATCATAGTGGAGAGGTAATTGTTGACATAAGAGCCTTCCATTTTATAGACAGGAACCTTTGAGTCTCCTTTTAAAATCTCTTCTGCTTCCATAAGTTCTTTCTGACTTGAAGTGGGCGATGAGAGAATTTTTTCTGCATCTTTTTCTGTCGTTGGTTCTACAGGCTTAACCTGACAGAAATCCCATCTTTTCAGGTATTCAAGTGCTATCACTCTGAAAATGTAATCTATCATTGAATTGGCGTGCTTGATATAGGGATGATCCTGAACAGGACCTTGCGGTTCAAACCTTGTAAATGTGAAACAGTCAACATACTCTTCAAGGGGAACTCCGTATTGAAGACCTAAAGAAACTGCTATTGCAAAACAGTTCATCAAACTCCTGAAAGAAGCACCCTCTTTATGGACATCAACAAAGATTTCACCCAATCTGCCATCTTCATATTCTCCTGTGCGCAAATAGATTTTCTGACCTCCAACCCTCGCTTCCTGAGTAAATCCCCTTCTCTTTTTTGGAAGCCTTTTTCTCTGGAGTGGAGTTCTCCATATCTCTTTTTGAGGCTCTTCTTTCTTCTCTTTTTTCTCACGGGAAGCATCAGATAAGGGCTGTGTTACTTTTGAGCCATCCCTGTAGACCGCTATTGCTTTTAATCCCCTTTTCCATGCTTCAATAAACACTCTCTCCACTTCTTCAACTGTTATTGAATTTGGCAGGTTAACCGTCTTTGAAATAGCACCTGAAATAAAAGGCTGCGCCGTCGCCATCATTCTTATGTGACCTAAAGGTGCTATGAACCTTTTTCCGTATTTTCCGCACCTGTTTGCACAGTCAAAAACAGGAAGGTGTTCAAGTTTAAGGTGCGGCGCTCCTTCAAGTGTCATTCTTCCACAGGCAACTTTGGAGGCTTCTTCAATTTCTTCTTCCTTAAAGCCGATTGCTTTAAGAAATGAAAATCCCTCTTCCCCAGTTTTACTTAAATCTATTTTAAATCTTTTTAGTAGAGTTTCTCCAAGAACAAAAGGAGAAAATGCCTGTGAAATATCAACAACTCTCGGGAGCTGGCTTTCCACCCTGTCAATTTCTTCCTTTGTCATTCCTTTTTCGGTAAGGGTTTGCCTGTTAATGTAGGGGGTCCCGTCAAATTTTGCTGTTCCTAAAAGATAGTCAAGTATCTCCCCAATCTCTTTTGGAGAGTAACCCAGATTTTTTAAAGCAGGTTCAACTGAATTGTTGACAATTTTGAAATAGCCCCCACCTGCAAGTTTTTTAAATTTGATGAGTGCAAAATCAGGCTCGATACCGGTTGTGTCACAATCCATTAGAAGTCCTATTGTGCCTGTCGGAGCAAGAACTGTCATCTGGGCATTTCTATATCCATACCTCATCCCGGATAAAAGCGCGTCATCCCACGCCTGCTTTGCAGCCATATAAAGTTCCTCCGGCACAAGAGTTGAATCTATTTCATTGCTTTTGTCTCTGTGCATTTTTATTACCTCAAGCGTCGATTCTTTATTTAAGGAGTAAGCAGGAAACGCCCCTTTTCTCTCAGCAATATGTGCTGACACATCGTATGCGTGTCCTGTCAAAAGACTTGTTATTGCAGAACAAAGATTAAAAGCCTTAGGACTATCATATGGGATTCCATTTACCATAAGCAAAGTTCCAAGATTTGCATATCCAAGCCCGAGCGCCCTGAAGTCGTGACTGTTTCTTGCAATCTTTTCTGTTGGATATGACGCTAAATCAACAATTATTTCCTGAGCAAGGATAAAAATCGTAATTGCCTGTTTGAACCCTTCAATATCAAATTTACCATCCTCTTTCAAGAACTTAATAAGATTAAGACTTGCAAGATTGCAGGAAGAATCATCAAGGAACATATATTCCGAACAGGGGTTTGAAGCATTTATTCTTCCAGAAGTTTTGCAGGTATTCCATCTGTTTATTGTTGTATCAAACTGCAGGCCAGGGTCTCCACATTCCCACGCTGCTTCTGCAATCATTTTAAGAAGGTCTCTTGCCTTAAATGTTTGTGCAACCTCCCCGGAAACTCTGTTTCTTGTTTCAAAAACCATGTCTTTTTCACAGGCGATCATAAATTCGTCAGTAACTCTTACTGAGTTATTGGCATTTTGTCCGGAAACGGTATGAATTGCTTCATCTATTGGAATACCCGCTTCAGCCATATTTCTTGCTTTCTGTTCTTCTTTTCTTTTCCACTTTATAAAATCCACAATTTCTGGATGATCAACATCAAGAATTACCATTTTTGCGGCTCTTCTTGTTGTCCCCCCCGATTTTGTAGCCCCAGCAGCCCTGTCGAGAACCTCAAGAAAAGACATAAGCCCTGATGATGTCCCGCCACCTGAAAGTTTTTCGTCTTTCGATCTTATTTTGGAAAAATTTGTTCCAGTTCCAGAACCATATTTGAAAAGACGCGCCTCATTTTTCATCAATTGAAAAATATCCATCAAATCATCCTTAACAGATTGTATAAAACAGGCTGAAAGCTGTGGATGCTGATATGCATTCTTTGTTTCTTCAATTCTGTCTGTCTGTGGCTCATAGTAGTAAGCCCCTCCCTGCCCTTCAATCCCATATTCATGATAGAGCCCAAGGTTAAACCATACGGGCGAATTAAAAGCACCCTTTTGTTCCAATAGAAGATGCGAAAGTTCATCCTCAAAAATCTGCGCCTCCTCTTTGCTAACAAAATATCCCCCAAATTTTTCACCTTCAATCCTTAAAGTGTGGGCAATTCTGTAA
This sequence comes from Thermoanaerobaculum aquaticum, assembly GCA_020722885.1. Taxonomy (GTDB): domain Bacteria; phylum Acidobacteriota; class UBA4820; order UBA4820; family UBA4820; genus UBA4820. The sequence goes on along the minus strand of DYJZ01000101.1, from coordinate 627 downwards.
ATTACCTGTTTTATTGATGTTTCGTTGTTGGTCCCGGGAACACCCGCCTTTCTAAAATACTTGGAGACAAGTATATCAACAGCAAGTTGAGACCAGTTCTCAGGAACTTCGGCATCCTCCAAAGAAAAAACTACGGAACCATCAGGATTAAGAATTTTTGAACTTCTTTTCACATAACGAACTTCATCAAAGGGGGAAACATTTTCTTTAGTAAAATACCTTTTTATTTTGAACGGCTCAAGGAAACCTTCGGCGCTACCTCTCGCAACATTGTCGTTAAAGCCAACACTTTTTTCTTCGATAGCTTCTTTAAAAAGATTCTCCTTTTTTTCCACATTTTTTTCATCAGAAATCTTTCCCTTTTCCATTTTATATCTCCTCAAATCTATATCTTCTCATCATCATAAGCCTCTAAGGGCGCAATTAGCATATCGCAATCTATTGTGCTTGTCAAGTGGGAATATCCCAATATGTTGATTTTCAAAAAAGACTTAAAAAATAATACAAAAATTATTATCTCAAAAAAATGACCACCTTTCTGTCACGGAAAGAAAAAAGGGCAAAACTCACTACCGTTTAGGATAATTTGGAACTGAAAAGTGATTCTGTAAAAACGGGGGTTTTGGA
>DYJZ01000100.1 GCA_020722885.1 Thermoanaerobaculum aquaticum | reverse complement strand
AACATTAACCATCAAACAAGAAACCTATCAGCCGAGCCTTTTTGAGAACTAATTGGACAGCATAATGACATATAGAGGCATAAAAAAAGTGAGCCTCGTTTTCAAGCCTCCAAAAAACTCGTCCAGAATCCTCAATTTTTCGGGATTCCGTTTCTACTTTCAAATTATCCTCGACAGCAGTGAGATTAAATCAAATCAAAAACGGCTGAAACCACCTCTTTGAAGTCTATTGCTTCAAGGCAGGGTGGTTTTCCGTATTCAGAAGGATCACAATCCTTAAAAAAATTCTGTCTGCAGGGCGAACAGAGAAAGCTTTTATAAACCACTTTTAATTTTGTTTCTTCAACTAAAGGTGCAGTTTTTTGGGGGCTTCCTGGACCAAACACTGCCACAACAGGAATTCCTACACTTCCTGCTATGTGCATTGGACCGGAATCGTTTCCCACGAAAAGAACCGCAAAAGAGAGAAAGGGTTTCAAGTCTCTAAGAGCTATTTTACCTGTAAGATCTTTTGCTGAAGTACACTCTTTAAGAAAACTTTCCGTGAATTTCATTTCATCCTTTGAACCAATAAGGACAATTTCCTTTCCACTTCTTTTTTTAATTTCTTTTGCCGCTTTTCCGAACCTTTCCGAATGGTATGCCCTTGCAAACTTGCTTGCACCTATGTGAAAAACGATAAAAGCTTTTTCCTTTAACCCCTTTTCATTAAGTATCTTAAGTGCTGAATTTTTTTCTTCGTCGCTTAAAGGGAGAAAAGTTTTTTCATTTTGAAGTTCAATGTTTAATGGCGAGAGGAGTTTTGAAAACTGAATTGAGTGGTGTTTATTCCAGAGTTCTTTGCTCATCTCAATTGGGTGGGTAAAAAGCAGTTTTCTAAAATTTACAGAAAATCCTATGGTATAGGAACTTCTCGAAAATTTTGCAAGAATGCCTTCTCTAAAACCTTTGGAAAAAACTATGAAAGCATCATATTTTTCTTTTCTAACATTCATTAAAAAAGTAATGTTTGATATTATATTTCTGCCTTCAATTTTATAAATTTTTTTAACATCAGGAAAATTCTCAACAAGTGGATAAAGATGACTTCTTATGGCAAAATGAATCTCTGCTTCTGGTTTTTCTCTCATAAGAGCCAGGATGGAGGGAGTAGCCATAACTATATCTCCTACCCAGTTTGGTAATCGAATCAGGATTTTTGCTTTCTCTTTTAATTTAATACTATTCAATTTGTCCCGCCAAAAACTGCAAGAATTAAAAGAATTATTAGCACAAAAAAGAGTGTGGCAGCCACCGCAAAGAAAATTTTCCAGAAACTATAAGGTTTCTTGCCAAAGACTTTTCCTGTCTGTCCATTGATGAGAAATGGATATATTTTATTTTTGCATTTGAATGTGCCAGACCATACCGGGGCAAGAATATGTTTAAAAGTTTGCCCGGTTAGAGTAGTTTTTACTCTCAAATCTTTCTGTGTGTCCCCTCCTACATCTGAAGAACAACGCCTTATCTCTTCCTGTTCAATCTGCGCTCTGGCTACCATATAAACTTCTTTGAGAGACATTTCGCTATTGTAAACCCCAAAACCAGCAAGGTAACTCGAATCGTAAGGCTTTAACCCTGAAACTATATTATAAGGAAAAATATTGTAAAGGAGGGTTAATCTTTCGGAAAAAATAGCAGGAACAAGAACATCATTAAAAAAATCCTCTCTTTCACCTGTAACTGGCTCCCACCTTATCTTTCTGACCTGCCTTGTCTCATAGATCTTTCTTCCATTTCTCATTACAGGGACACTTTCAGAAACATTGTAGTAGTAGCCTGCAAGGGCGCTCCAATAACTTTTTGCCTTTGCATCGAAAGTAAAAAAAGGAAGGTAAATTCCCTGAATCTTTTCAAGTTTATGAAGTTCTTTTAAATCGTTTGGTCTGAACCATCCCTTTGAGATCCAATCTGTAAAATCTGAAAGCGCTTTTTTTCTGTCAATTTCAAAAGGAACAATTCCAGCAGGTTTTATTAGTCCTTCGCTCTCCTTTGCTTCACCAACATATTGAGTCCCGCAGAAGGGGCAGTTTACATCACGCCTTTTTTCAGGAGAAGAAATTTTTGCTCCGCAGTTTTTACATTCAAACTCGTACAGAATTATTTCGTAACCCTTTGCTTCCGGACTTTTTTCAAGAAATTCAAGAAGGTCAATTTCCTCTTTTTCCGGGTTAAAATTTTTATCTACATCTATCTCAAACGAAGAGTTGCAGTAAGGACATACCAGTTTTTTGGTTTCCGGGCTATAAACAAGCTCTCCACCGCAGTTCTTACAAGGGAATACCTTTTTTTCTTCCATCGTTTTACTCCTAAAAAGGCTTTATAGCCAGTATAAAAGACTATATAATATTATCTTTAATTGCAAGAGGTGAAAATGACCGACCTTTTTGTTAAATTTTCTCCAGTTACTCAAGCCTTATGGGCTTCGATATTTACATATGGTTTAACCGCATTAGGAGCGGCTTTAGTTTTTCTTGTTCCTCAATTCAACAAGAAAATTCTCGACTCTGCCCTCGGATTTGCCGCTGGAATTATGATTTCAGCAAGTTATTTTTCTCTTCTAAAGCCTTCAATTGAAATAACAGTAAGCGAGGGGGGGATAAAATGGCTTCCGCCAGTAGTTGGTTTCATTCTTGGAGGGTTTGTTCTTTATATTTTTGACAGAATAATTCCCCATCTTCACCTTGGATTGCCGGAAAGCGAAAAAGAAGGAATAAAAACAAATTTAAACAGAAGTTTCCTTCTTGTTCTTGCAATCACTCTCCACAATATCCCTGAAGGACTTGCAATCGGAGTTGCTTTTGGGGCGCTTGGGGCTGATATCCAATCCGCATCACTTGCAGGAGCGATTCCCCTTGCCATAGGTATTGGAATTCAGAACTTTCCGGAAGGCGCAGCAGTTTCCATTCCGCTTAAAAGGGAAGGTTTTAGCAAATGGAAAAGTTTTTATTATGGGCAGTTAAGCGGAGTAGTTGAACCAATTTCTGCAGTGGTTGGTGCAGAGATGGTCTTGCTTGTCAAACCCATACTTCCTTACGCTCTTTCTTTTGCTGCAGGAGCAATGATTTTTGTTGTTGTTGAAGAGCTGATTCCTGAATCACAGATTGAAAAAAATTCAGACATAGCAACCCTCGCAACACTTTTTGGATTTGCAGTTATGATGTTTCTCGATGTATCATTATCATAGGAGGATTTTATGTCCAGCTATGAAGAACTGATCCTTCAACTTCAAAATGGAACGCCAGAAGAGAAGGCTAATGCTGCGGCTGAACTTGGACATCTTAAAGATATGAGAGCGGTACATTTTCTTAAAGAAAATCTAAAAAGCAAAGATATGGTAGTAAGAGACAACTGTGCTTTTGCACTTGGTGAGATAGGGGCAAAAGATTCGGTAAGAGATCTGACAAAACTTCTTGACGATGAAAGCAAACTTGTAAAAAAATCTGCAGCAAAAGCACTCGGAATGCTTAAAGCAACTGAAGCAGTAGATTCTCTCTGTCAAAAAATAAATGATGAATCCTACCTTGTAAGAAAAAGTGTTGTAAGAAGTTTGATTCAAATAGGAGGAGAAAAGGCTAAGAAAAAACTTAAAGAACATCTTCTGAAAGAGGAAAACACATTTATCCAGAATATGATAAAAGAGTATTTAAGAATATAATAATTTAAATTTCAACTATGACTTGACTTTGACTTTTAAAAAAGTCATAATAAAATTATTGAGGAGCCCCCTCCTCTCTCCATCGGCGGTCTTCCCTGGAAGACCGCCTTTATTATCTGTCACAATAGGTGCTTCCCTAACCTTCATTGCGAGCTCTCTCTAACGCAGTCATTGCGAGCGCTCCTTCGAAGCAATCACCCCCGAAGCAATCTTCCTCTTTTGCAAGAGTCTCGACAACCCCTTTGCCCCAACCAATTTTATCCTGCTTTGCCACTATCAACTTACCTATATCCCAATAAAGATTTATAAGTTCCTTATTTACAGCTTTAAGAGAGTCATACTGAGCGTTATATATACGCTCTTTTATCACTTAGAAAAGGTTTTATACTACTTATACATCTAACATAGAGTATTAAGCCAGTTAAAACGGGTCATGGAA
>DYJZ01000024.1:12246-26232 GCA_020722885.1 Thermoanaerobaculum aquaticum | reverse complement strand
CAAAAAGTCTCAAATGTTGTGGACTTCTACAGTGTCTTGACCTTATCCTTTAAATGAAATATCCTTATAAATTATGAAATTGAAATTTTCTCTCTTTTTATTATTTGTTGTCTTTTTAGCATTAAATTTAAAGGCAGAAGAGTGGTTTGAAATTGAGGTTAAAGTCATAACTACAGGTGACAATCAGCCTCAAAGAGAAATTGGAACTTTCGGGGCAGAAGTTCCAGAAGGAGGTAAGGGACACCTTAAAAGAAGTGTTTTGATCAAGAATCAAACAAGAAACAAGACAAACGAAATAGACTTTGAGATAAATTTTCAGCCACAAAAAACTGCTTCTGGGGTATTTCATCTACTTCTCACATCAGAGGCAACACCCAAAGTAGGCAAAAGTGAAAATAAATTTAGAGACCTGTTATTTGAAGGAAGAAGCAATCAGATTGTTGAAATCTTCAGCGACCCGGAAACGGGAACACGACTTCTAATCTCCGTTGCAATAAGAGAAAAAGAGATTCAAAAAGAAGCCATTGAAAGTTTAAAGGCAATTTTTAAATGCAAAGTTGAAAAAATCAAGGGAAAAACAAAAGAAGTAATAGACAGTTATGACCTTCAGGCAGTCGGGGAAAATCCGGTAAAAAGAACTTTGACACAGAAAGTCCCGGTTTTAGTGGAAGGAGATTCGGGAGAAGTAGCCACTTCTGGCTTCAAGCAAATAGACAGTGGAAACATACCGGTTCACATCAAGGCGGGCGAAGGCTTTTCGTACACCCCACCAATTGATAAGAAAAACAAAAAACCAAAAGAGAAGCAACCATCAGTTAGAAAAAAAAGAGATACAAGAATTCCCTCCAAATATCAGGAAGATATAGAAAATGAAGTAAGACCTTCCGAATCTAAAGAGGAGGAGGTTAAAACTGAAACAGAACAGGCTTCCTCTCTCAAAAGCAGTTCATTCAACTGGGAAAAAGAGGAGTTTTCATACGAAATATCTATTCTTGAAGCATACAAAGGAACTATAAAAACAGTAGTAAAAATGGAGGGAACACTTTTTGATCCTGAACTAAAACAGATGAAAACTCTTGAAAAAAAAGAGGAGACAAAAACTTTTTCTAATGGAGAAATTGCAACCTTTTTCCTGCAGTCAACTGAAGAAGAGGGCTTCGTTCTAACGGTTCAGGCTTATTTCTGATGAAAAGGCTTTTTTTTGTTATTCTTTGTTATTTCTTTTTTACTGCCACTTCTTTTGATAACACAAATGTTGTTGACTGTAAATATGCTATGGCTCTTTTCGATTCTACTGTAAAGAACTTCAAAACCTTTGAAGGCAGATTCACTCATTCATACTCATCCCCTGACGGAAAAACTATGACTGTTGAGGAAGGAAATGTCTTTCTTAAAAAGGGAGGAAAAATTAAGTTTGTCTATTCAAAACCTGAGGGAAAAATTGCAGTTTCGAATGGAAAGATTGCTTACCTCTATTTGAAAGAAGACAACTGCGCATACAAAATTAGAATACCCTCAGGGAAAAAAACTCCTGTTCTTGCAAAGATAATAATGGGGAAAACAACCCCTTCCAGGGAATTCTTTTGTGCATTTGCAAGAAGAGAAAATGAAACTCTTTTTCTTGAATTGGGCTTAAAGGAAAAAGATTTATCCCTGAGAAGGCTTGAAATGGGAATTGATGAAAAATCAGGTTTTTTTTCATCAATAAGTTATGTTGACCAATATGACCAGAAAATCATTCTAAATTTTTTTGATGGGAAAAGTAATACGGATATTCCAGACCTTTTTTTTGAATTTTCTCTTCCTGAAGGAGCAAAGTTGCTTGATTCCCCGGAAGAGTTTATAGATGAATTAAACTTTTGAAATCTCTTTTATTTGACAAAATGGAATAAAAAAGAGGAAAATAGCGTCTTAAAAAGTGGACTTAAGAAGTCCATTTTTATGGAGTTTGAATGCAGATTTCGAGAAGCCTTGAATACGCTGTTAGAAGCCTTGTCTGTCTTGTAAATTCAAAAGAGCCTCTCTCACTCAAAAGGATTGCAAGTGGCGAGAAGATCCCATCACCATACCTTGCGAAAATAATGAGAACACTCGTAAATGGAAAAATTGTATGTTCTACCAGAGGAAGAAAGGGAGGATATTTTCTATTGATACCCCCTGAAGAGATTGCGCTTTACGATCTTTACCTTCTTTTTGAGAAAAAAGATAAATTTCTTCCTTGTTTTGAAGATAATTCTTATTGCCCGACTCCAGGAAAATGTGTTCGAAAAGTTGTATGGTATAAAATTGAAAACGCTGTTATAAAGGCTTTTAAAAATGTTTCCCTGCAAGAAATGGCTGGTAAGAATAACTTATCTGGAAAGGCAAAAAAATGAATGCACTTACAATCAAATCGCTTAAAAGTTCTGTCGAAGAAAAGGTAATTCTTAATGGTGTTGACCTTGAGCTCCCTGAAGGTGAAATACATATAATTATGGGACCAAACGGTAGCGGAAAAAGCACACTTGCCAACACTCTTATGGGACACCCAAAATATAAAAACATTGAGGGAGAAGCGCTTCTTTTTGGAGAAGACCTTCTTAAAATGAAAGTAGATGAAAGAGCAAGAAAGGGACTTTTTCTCGCTTTTCAGTATCCTGTCGAGGTTGAAGGGGTCAGTATGGGTCATTTTCTTTACAGTGCGGTTTCTTCAAGAAATGAAAACGGGAATAATAAAGATCCAAAAAGAATTATTCAATTCAGGAATTCCTTAAAAGACAACCTTTCTTCACTTGAACTCTCATCTGATTTTATTAGCAGGTCTTTAAATGTTGGGGCTTCAGGCGGTGAAAAGAAAAGGCTTGAAGTGGCTCAGATAATGACATTAAAACCAAAAGTGATTCTTCTGGATGAGATTGACTCTGGACTCGACATAGATTCATCAAAACTTGCTGCAAGGGCAATAAAGGATATGAGGAAAGAGAAGATTAGCGCTTTGATAATAACCCATTATCCAAGAATAATTGACTATCTTGAACCTGAAAAAGTTCACATTATGGCATATGGTAAAATTATTTGCTCAAGGGGTATTGAACTTGCCTTTGACCTTGAAAAGAAAGGATATGACTGGATTTTAAAAGAATTCAACAGTGAAAATGGTGACATAAATGGGTGAAAAGCAAAATGATGTTTTTTCTGTAAATCTCGACAAATACAATTTCAGAGATACAGAAAAATATGTTTATAAAACATCAAAGGGATTAAGTAAGGAAGTTGTAGAAGAGATCTCAAGGCAAAAAGATGAGCCAAAGTGGATGCTTGACATAAGACTAAAAGCCTTCGAAATATTTCTTAAAAAACCAACCCCAACATGGGGAGGAGATTTATCTTCTCTTGATTATGACTCTTACACATACTATATAAAGCCTTCCGACAAAAAGAGCCAGAAGTGGGAGGAGATACCTGAAAACATAAAAAAAACATTTGACAGATTGGGAGTCCCGGAAGCAGAAAGAAAGTTTCTTGCCGGTCTTGGTGCGCAGTACGAATCGGAAATGGTTTACCACTCAATAAGAGAAGACCTGGCAAAGAAGGGAGTTATATTTCTCGATACAGAAAGCGGATTAAAAGAGTATCCTGAACTTTTCAGGGAATATTTCACGAAACTTGTCCCAATTGAAGACAACAAATTTGCAGCACTAAATACGGCCTGCTGGTCAGGCGGGAGTTTTATTTATGTTCCCAAGGGTGTTGTAATTGATATTCCCCTTCAAGCATATTTCAGAATAAACTCAGAAAAAATGGGGCAGTTTGAAAGAACCATTATTATTGCTGATGAAGGAGCAAAACTTCACTACATCGAAGGCTGTACCGCACCTCAGTACTCCACACTTTCCCTTCATACAGGAGTAATCGAAATTTTTGTCCGCAAGAATGCAAAGGTCAGGTACACAACAATTCAAAACTGGGCGCATAACATTTATAACTTAGTTACACAGAGGTCGATCGTGGAAGAAGGCGGTTCAATGGAATGGGTTGATGGCAACCTCGGCTCGAAACTTACTATGAAATATCCTTCAATTTATCTTATGGGGAACAATTCGAAGGGAAAAATTTTGTCAATCGCATTTGCGACTCACGGCCAGCACCAGGATGCAGGAGGAAAAATAATTCATAAAGGTAAGAACACAGCTTCTACGATTGTTAGTAAATCAATAAGCAGATTATCAGGAAGGTCTTCCTATAGAGGACTTGTTAAGATTTTAAAAGGTGCAACCGGCATCAAATCGAGTGTTAAGTGCGACGCTCTAATGCTTGACGAGGAAAGCAGGTCCGACACATACCCCACAATGCAGGTGGAGGAAGAGGATGCTATTGTTTCTCACGAGGCAACTGTAGGGAAAATTTCTGATGATGTGATTCATTATCTTATGTCGAGAGGGATAAAAGAGAGCGACGCCCAGGCAATGGTTGTTATGGGCTTTATAGAGCAGTTTTCAAAGGAACTTCCTATGGAATATGCAGTCGAACTCAACAGACTTATACAGCTTGAAATGGAAGGAAGCGTGGGATGAGCAATCTTTTATCAAATAAAACAATTAAGGACTATAGAGAAGATTTTTCGAAAAAGGCGGTAGAATATCCCCTTTTCGAAAGTAGTTTATTAAAGAATTCCATGGATTTTGAAAAAATGGAACTTTCAACTTTCACAGAGCTTACCACAGCTCCTTCTGGATATGTAAAAATTGATGAAATCGCTTCCCTTTCATTTAGATTAGAAGAAATCCCTGAATTTGATAAAGAGTTTCTGGAACCTAAAAGTGGTTTTGGATATTTTGCACTTTCAAATTCTGAAAAGATGGTTTTTCTTGATTGCAAAAACTCAGAAAAAATAGGTTTTTTAAGGATTTCAGGAGGAAAGGGACTTACTTTAGAACCTGTATTTATTCAGGTTCCGGCAATAACAAAATCCTCTCTTCTGATAAATTTTGACCTTTCAAATGGAGAAGCAGCTTTTGATTTAATCAGAACAAAAGTCGAAGAGGGGGGAAATCTTTCACTTTACCTTCTTTTTGAAAATTTCATAGGAAAAAGATTTGTAGATTTTTCAGTTCAACTCGGAAAAGAGAGTTCAGTTAATGTTTATCCTGTTTTTTTAGGCGGTCCATCATCATTGTTTTTATCAACACACAGAATTTATAATGAAAAATCTGTTTTAAAAGAAAATCTTCTTGCTCTTTTAAAAAACAACCAGAAGGGAGATTTCCGAACAAGGGTTACAGAAGAAGCTTCGCAGGTAAATGTAAAATCTGAAGTGCGCGCAGTTTTTAAAGACTCTTCAAGAGCTTTTATAAGCGGATTGCTGAAAGTCAAAAAGCAAGCAATGAAAAGTAACTCTTTATATTCAGCCCATTGTCTAAAACTTTCCCCCAATTCAAGGGTTGATGTAGAACCTGATCTTGAAATTGAGGCACTCGATGTTACGGCATCTCATTCCGCTTCGATTTCTCCTGTTGATGAAGAAAAACTTTTTTATCTTGAAAGTAGAGGGCTTGATAGAGAAAAAGCCAAAAAAGAGTTGAGCAGCGGTTTTCTTTTTTCCTCAATAGTAGAAAATGACTATATTAAGGAAAAGATAGAGGAGATTCTCTAATGGAAGAGAATAAACCCCTTGACATTGATCCATTGATGATGGAATTTCTTCTTGACCATTACAAACATCCCCACAATTATGGTGAACTTGAGCCAGCTGAGATGTCATACGAAGACGGCAATCCCTCCTGTGGAGACCAGATCAAAATTTCTTTAAACACTAAAAATGGAATAGTTGACGAAATAAAATTCAAGGGAAAGGGTTGTATTGTCTCTCAGTCTGCAGCATCTATTCTAACCGATATGGTAAAAGGAAAAAAGATTGAAGACATAAAAACCATTTCAAGAGAAGAGATGCTTGAAAATCTTATTATTCCAATCGGGCCTATGCGACTGAAATGTGCTCTTCTTGCTCTAAAAGTTTTGAAAAGAGCCATCTGGGGAAAACAATTTGATGGGGATGATGAAGATGAGTAGATTGATAAAAGTTGCAAAAATTGAGGAGATAAATGAAAAGTTGAAGATAAAAATTGAGGATGAAGAAATTCTTTTAATAAGGGAGAATAATAGCATTTACGCTGTAAGCAACACCTGCTCACATCAGGAGAAAGAACTTTTTTGTGGATTTTTAGAAAATGGAGCGTGGGTTTGCCCCCATCACGGTGCAAGATTTGATATTAAAACAGGAGAGGCTCTAAGCATGCCAGCAGTAGAAGGAATTAAGAGTTATAATGTAAAAATGGCAGATGGCGAAATTTTTATTGAAATGGAAGATTAGAGATGGAACAGTTACAACTTTCACAGAGCGAAATTGAGAAAATAAGAGAAGACTTTCCAATTCTCAACAGAAAGATAAATGATAAACAACTAATTTATCTCGACAACGCCGCCACCACTCAGAAACCCCTCTCAGTAATTGAAAGCATGAGTGAATTTTTGAAAAAATCGAACGCAAATATTCACAGGGCAATCCATATATTAAGTTATGAGGCAACTCTTGCCTATGAAAATGCTCACAAGATTGTTGCAAAATTTATCGGTGCTAAAAGCTTTAGAGAAATTGTTTTTGTAAGAAATGCTACAGAGGCACTCAATCTTATTGCCCATTCATTCGGCGAGAGGTTTCTTACTTCTTCGGATGAAGTTGTTTTAACAATTATGGAACACCATAGCAACATAGTTCCATGGCTTATCTTAAGAGACAAAATTGGCATAAAAGTTAAGTTTATAAAAACTAAAGAGGATGGAACCCTTGATTATGATGAAGCAGAAAAACTCATCACCAAAAGGACGAAGCTTCTGGGGGTAATACAGGCAAGCAATGTTCTGGGAACTGTTAACAATATTTTGAGGTTAAGAGACCTCGCAAAGAGTGTTAACGCAAAATTTCTTGTAGATGGGGCTCAATCTCTTCCCCACATTCCAATCAATGTCTCTGACCTCGGGTGCGACTTCTTTGTTGCCTCTGCACATAAAATGGTTGGACCAACTGGAATAGGTTTTCTCTACGCAAAGCGAGAACTCCTTGAAGAAATGCCTCCCTTTCTAACAGGCGGGGATATGATAAGAGAGGTTACGGTTGATGGAGCCACCTGGAATGAACTGCCCTTTAAGTTTGAAGCAGGAACACCCGCTTTTACAGAAGCTGTAGGGTTTGCCGAGGCAATAAAGTATTTGCAAAACATAAAAATTGAAAGAATTTTAAACTATGAAAAGACCCTTGAAAAGTATATTCTTGAAAAGTTGAAGACGATGAGCTTTATTGAATTTTATGGACACCAGAAAGGTGAACATCTTGCCCTGTTCTCATTTAACATCAAAGGGGTTCATCCTCATGACGCCGCCAGTTTTCTAAATAGTTTTGGAATAGCCGTAAGAAGTGGAAACCACTGCGCTCAACCTTTAATGAACCATTTAAAAATAGAAAACGCTTTAAGAGCATCTTTCTATTTTTATAACACGAATAATGAGGCAGAAAAACTTTTTTCCACATTAGAAGAAGCAAACAAATTTTTTAACAGATAGGGGGATCGCATGAAGCGTTTTTTGGTCGTTTTTTTTCTGCTAATTTCTGTGCTTAATTCTGGACAAACAGGAAAAGGTAAAGCAGTTTTTTTTAAACCAAATTTCAATTGGGCAATTGAAACTCCTTTCAAAGATTTTATAATAGTTGAAACCAAACTTTTGGAATCAGATGTCTTTAAAGTAGAGGCATTCAATGCAAAAGAAAACATTATTTTTGACATTTATATCGAGAAAGGGTCTCCTGATCTTGAAGCAGTAAAAATCAGGGACTATTACGAAAATATACTCAAACAAATGGAAACAAAAATGGAATCCGTGGAAAAATGGGAAAATGAACAGGGTGCCTTCCTTTTATACACCAGTAAGAATGTTGTAGAAGGAAATCCTCCCAAGGATGAACTTAATGGAGATTTTTATAGGTCAAAAGGATACACCTGGATAGATGTCAGATTCAGAATACAGGGCCCCACGCCGCAGGACAAAGAAAAAATTAAAAAACTGCTTAAAGAAGTAAGATTAATTGAAGCATTTGAACCGACAGTAGAAGAGAATGTTTTCATGGGTGGGCTTTATTGCCTCGGCAGGGTCAATGACTTCTGCCATCAATGTCTCGGTAGCGCTTATGAAAAAGAGATAAAAATGCCAACTCTTAAAAAGGAGTTAAGGATTGCTTTAATTGAAAATTATTCTAACTTTTTGAGACTAAATGGGGATTACCAGAAAGCCCTTGAAGTATTAAACTACGGATTAACAAAAGACCCCAACTATCCTATGTATTTCTGGGTAAAGGCAAGAATTATGGCTGATCTTGGTGATGAGGGAGCTACTCTTTCGATGCTCCAGATGGCAGTAAAAAATCGCAAGAATCTTCTTAAGGGGGAAAAACTGCCAGATCCACGAAGAGATGATGCATTCAACCTCCTCGCATTGAAAGAAAGCTTCAGGGTCAAAATTACTGAAATATTTAAGCCGTTAATTGAAGCAAAGGAATACCCGGAAAAATAGTATTTTATGAGCGGCAATATATCCCCCCCTGACTTAATCTTTTTTCCTCTCTCTCGTTTCTTAAACCAAAAATTTGGTGGAAGAGTGAAAAAGGTATCTCTTGATGTCGGCTTTACCTGTCCAAACAGAAACAGGGATAGAAGTGGAGGATGCTTTTGGTGCGACCCTTTGGGGTCTGGAAGTGGCAATACTCCGGAACACTGGGAAATAAAACTTAGAGAAGAAACAAAAAATCTAATTAAAAAAGGATTTAAAGGAAGCATAGCCTATTTTCAATCTTTTACAAACACCTATGGTGATTATGAAACTCTAAAAAATTTATACACTTCAGCATTGAAAGTTGATGGTGTTGTCGGAATTGCTATAGGAACAAGACCAGATTGTCTCGACAATAAAATTTTAGAGCTGCTCTCCTGTTTGAATGAAAATAATTTCCTCTGGGTTGAAGTAGGAATGCAGACAAAGCACGACAGAACCCTTTCTTTGTGTAATAGAGGACATAGCCATATCCAGACGGTTGAAGCTGTAGGAAAACTCAAAGAAAGAGCCATAAAAACTGTTTTGCATCTAATAGCGGGACTACCAGATGAAACAGAAGATATGATTCTTCAAAGTTTTAAAGAATGCGCAGACTTAAGACCCTGGGGAGTTAAACTGCACCCCCTCCACATAGTAAAAGGTTCCGCTTTTGAGGAATGGCTAAATAACGGAAAAATCAATCTTTTAAAATTAGAAGAGTATGCAAATCTTGCTGCAACATTTATTGAAATGATGCCCTCTGATACAGTAATTCACAGAATAACAGGAGAGAGAAACAAAGAGATACTTATCGCTCCCGGATGGTGTCTCGATAAAAATAGAGTAAGGAACGAGATTTTCAAAGTAATTTCAGAAAGAAACTCTTTTCAGGGAAAACTTTTTAAAAATTATGGTTGACAAAGAGAAAAGAAATCTTTATCATTCTTCTGAAGGCGGTGTAGCTCAGGTGGTCAGAGCAAACGGCTCATATCCGTTGTGCCCGGGGTTCAAATCCCTGCACCGCCACCATCCTTCACTTAGTAAATTCAGAAAATGGATGAAGACTTTGCCTGTCAATAAAGGGGATAAAATTTTGCTTGCCTATTCTGGTGGGGGAGATTCAGCAGGAATGCTGTCACTTTTTTTATCCTCTTATCCGGGACTAAAAGTTGAATTGGGTCTATGCCATATAAATCATAAATTGAGAGGAAAAGAGAGCGACAGAGATGAAAATTTATGCAAAAAAATAGCCCAGAAATTCAATATTCCTTTCTTTTCATTCAAAACTGAAACAACTCCACAAAAAGGAGAAAGCATAGAAGAATGGGCAAGAAAGGAAAGATACAGACTTCTTGAAAGATGTAGAATCTTGAACAAATATGATTTCATTGCAACAGCTCATACAATGGACGATCAGGCTGAAACTTTGATTTTAAGAATAGCAAGAGGAACAGGGTTTGATGGACTTAAGGGAATTTCAAGAGTTTTAGATAGAAAAATAATTCGTCCCTGTTTAAATTTGAGATCTTTTGAATTAAAAGCGGTGGCTGAAGAATGTGGAATTGAATTTGTCGAAGATTCTTCAAACAGGGAAGATAAATTTTTGAGAAACAGAGTGAGAAGAAATGTTATGCCGATTCTGGAAAAAGAGTTTCCTTCATTTGTTGAAGGGCTTTTCAACCTCTCTCTGATAGCAGATGAATCAGAAGAAAATTATCCATCTATTGCAAAAAGGGATGGTAATTCACTATATTATCCTTTGAGATGCCTCGCACTTCTATCCAGAAAAGAGGCAATAGAAACATTCAGAACAGGAGTAAAGGCAATTAACGGAGATTTAAGAGGATTTTCAAAAAGACATTTTGAAGAAATAGCTAATCTAATAACTTCAGGGAAGGGAGCCTTTGTCCCTCTTCCCGGAGGATTATGCGCTGAAAGAGAGGATACTTCCGTTTGTATTATGCGGAAGAGAATAGGAGCGGTGAGATGATGAAACTTTCTAATGGAATACTATTTACTGAAAAACAGATTCAACAGAGGGTGACTGAGCTTGCCCGGCAGATTGAAATGGATTACGAAGGCAAAGAATTTATTCTCTGCGGAATCCTGAAAGGATGCATCCCCTTTCTTGCCGACCTGATGAGAAAAATAAGAGGAGATGTTAAAATTGCACTTATCGAAATGAAAAGTATGGTTGACGGGAAACACGCTGAAATAAAGTTCACAACAGAAATGAAGCTAAACGAAAAAGATGTTCTTGTGATTGAAGATATTGTTGATACAGGAATCACAATTGATTACCTAATAAAACATCTCGAATCCGAAAAGGGAACAAAATCCATTAAAGTTTGCACTCTTCTGGATAAGCCTGAAGCAAGAAAAGTTGATGTTCCAATTCATTACAGAGGATTTGCAGTACCAAACAGATTTATTGTTGGATATGGTCTTGATTATGAAGAAAAATACAGAAATATTCCATATTTGACATGGGTTGAACCTTAAAGGAGTTTAAATTGAACGAACAGTTGAAAGCAGTCCTTCTAATAATTTTTATTTTTATTATATTTTTTACCATTTTTGGGTTAATTAAAAAGGGTTTTGTTGAAAAGGAAATTGAGCTTTCCTTTTCTAAATTTTCAGAACTTGTTGACGCAGGAATGGTAAAATCTGCTATCATAAAGGGAAATACAGTCAAGGGGGAATTCAAAACTGCTTACAATGGGGCAAGCAAATACTATTTAACCCTTCCTCCTGATCTGCAAAATTTTTCGACAGACCTTGTAAAGAAGGGCGTGAATGTCGAAGCATCCGAAAGTTCATCAGGCCAGTATTTTGTCATTTTCCTTTATCTGCTTCCTGTAATTTTAATGGTAATTTTCTGGTTTGTTTTTCTAAGGCAGATGCAGTTAGGAGGAAATAAAGCCCTGACCTTTGGGAAATCAAAGGCAAGGATGGTCTCTTCAGACAGGAATAGGGTGACTTTTGATGATGTGGCAGGAATGGATGAGGTTGAGGAAGAAGTCACTGAAATAATTGAATTTTTGAAAAATCCGAGGAAATTTGAAGCACTCGGTGGAAAAATTCCAAAAGGAGTTCTGCTTATGGGTCCCCCTGGAACAGGAAAAACTCTTCTTGCAAAAGCAATAGCAGGTGAGGCGGGCGTGCCTTTCTTTTCTATTTCAGGATCAGAATTTGTTGAGTTGTTTGTAGGTGTCGGAGCAAGCAGAGTAAGAGACATGTTCGAACAGGCAAAGAAAAACTCTCCATGTATAATCTTTATTGATGAAATAGACGCCGTTGGAAGACACAGAGGAGTGGGAATAAGTGGTGGTGGTCACGAAGAGCGAGAACAAACTTTAAACCAGCTTCTTGTTGAAATGGACGGATTTGAATCAAATCAGGGAGTAATAATCATTGCCGCAACAAATAGACCAGATGTGCTTGATCCAGCACTTTTAAGACCGGGAAGGTTTGACAGAAGGATTGTAATTCCAAGACCTGATTTGAGAGGAAGAGAAGAGATACTCAAAGTTCATCTTAAGAACATAAAAGTATCACCTAATGTTGAAATTTCTCTAATTGCAAGAGGGACTCCAGGGTTTTCTGGCGCAGACCTGGCAAATCTAACCAATGAAGCAGCTCTGAGAGCAGCAAGACAGAATAAAAGCGAAGTTGATATCGAAGATTTCGATTACGCAAAAGATAAAGTACTTCTCGGGATGGAAAGGAAATCTATGATTCTTTCTGAAGAAGACAAAAAAGTTGTTGCCTATCATGAAGCAGGCCACGCCGTTGTCGCACTTAACCTTGAAGAGGCAGATCCAGTTCATAAAATTTCTATAGTTCCAAGAGGAATGGCGCTTGGTGTTACCCAACAACTCCCACTTGACGATAAATACAATTATAGCAAGGGATACCTTGAAGCCGAATTGGCTGTTCTTCTCGGTGGAAGAGCCGCAGAGGAAATTCTTTTAAACAATATAACAACAGGAGCTGGAAACGATCTGGAAAGGGCCACAGAAATTGCCAGAAATATGGTAACAGTCTGGGGTATGAGCCAAAAGATAGGACTTTTGAGTTTGAAAACAGAGAAAGCAGCTTTTGCCAATCTGTGGGAAGGAACAACAAAGAGCATCTACTCAGAAAAAACTGCGCAGGAAATTGACGAGGAAATAAAGATATTGATTAACAACGCCTATGAAACTGCCAAACGAATATTGACAGAAAATTCTGAAATTATGGAGAAAATTGTTTCATCTTTAAAGGAAAAGGAGGTTCTTGATAAGGAAGAACTTGAAGAAATCACGGGAAAGAAGATTAAAGGTGTAACTCTGTCAGATAAAAAACAGGAAAATACTTCTACATCAAAAGAGAAAGATGGTTAAAAAAAACAACATTCAAAAAGAATAAGGATAATAAAGATTGGCAGACAATTTTTCCCTTAGAGACCTGTTCAAAAAGAAGTCTTACCTTATTATGGGTATTTTAAATGTTACAAAAAACTCTTTTTATGATGGGGGAAAATTTTTTACTGTTGAAAAGGCTGTTGAAAGGGCATTTGAGATAAAAGAAGAAGGGGCTGACATAATTGACATTGGTGCTGAATCCACAAGACCATTCTCGGAAGGAATACCTTTAAATGAAGAATTAAGAAAAATTGAGGAGGTTCTTGTTGCTCTCAATAAGAGCAACTTTGACCTTCCAGTATCTGTTGATACTCAAAAATCTGAAGTAGCAAAAATTGCTATTGCACTTGGGGCTGAAATAATAAATGATGTCTCAGCAGGAACAAACGACCAGGAAATTCTAAATGTTGTCTCTGAGAACAAAAAGCATATTGTTTTAATGCACAAAAGGGGAACTCCTAAAAATATGCAGGTTGACCCCCATTATGATGATGTTGTCAAAGAAGTTAAGGAGGAACTTTTTGATTTTGCTTCAAATGCCATAAAACATGGCATCAAAAAAGAAAAAATAATCGTTGACCCTGGAATAGGTTTTGGGAAAAAAACAGAGCATAACATTAAATTAATTTTTCATCTTGATGAATTGACTTCACCTAATTATCCTCTTTTAATTGGAGTTTCAAGAAAAAGCGTTATTGGAAACATAACAGGTGCAAAGGTTGAAGAAAGGCTTTCTGGAACAATATCTTTAAATGTTTTTGCATTTCTAAAGGGGGCAAAGATTTTCAGGGTTCACGATGTGAAAGAAAATCTTCAGGCTTTAAAGTGTGTAGAATTTTTAACAAGAAATGGCAATTGAAGTCTCTATTGTTTTTTAAGGGAATAAAAAATGGATGAAAAGAAAACAAAGAATTTAAATAAGATTTTTCAGGAAGTTGTTAACGAGCTTAGTAACCCCAAA
>DYJZ01000024.1:0-12146 GCA_020722885.1 Thermoanaerobaculum aquaticum | reverse complement strand
CCATTGTTGAAGATGATGTGGTGATTTACGCAGGAGCAACAATTCTTGGAAGAATTACAATCGGGAAAGGCTCTGTAATAGGAGGAAATCTTTGGGTTACAAGCGATGTTCCTCCTTATAGCAAGTTATCACAAAAGGGAAACAGTTAATTCGCGGAAAATTTGGATGGCTAATATTGCCAATAATATCCTCGAAACAATTGGAAACACACCACTTGTAAAACTTAATAGAATCACAAAAGGAATTAAAGCAACAGTTCTTGCAAAACTCGAATTTTTTAATCCTCTTTCAAGTATAAAAGATAGGATTGCCTTTGGTATGATTGAAGAAGCAGAGAAATCTGGAAACCTTAAAAAGGGAATGACTATCATTGAACCAACAAGTGGCAATACTGGCATAGGTTTAGCTTTTGTCTGTGCGGTTAAGGGGTATAGACTCGTTCTAACCATGCCAGAGACTATGAGTGTAGAGAGAAGAAAACTTTTGAAAGCCCTCGGCGCTGAAGTCATTCTTACATCAGGAGAAAAAGGGATGGCCGGAGCTGTTGAAAAGGCAAAAGAAATTGCCAAAGACAGGAAGAGTTTTTTTATGCCCCTACAATTTGAAAATCCAGTCAATCCAGACATTCACAGAAAGACCACTGCTATGGAAATATGGAACGACACAGCAGGAAAAGTTGACATAGTAGTTGCCGGGGTTGGGACAGGCGGAACAATCACGGGAATCGGTGAAGCAATAAAACCACTAAAACCATCCTTTCAGATTGTGGCTGTGGAACCAGCTGAATCACCTGTTCTGTCAGGTGGAAAACCTTCTCCACACAAGATCCAAGGAATTGGCGCAGGATTTATTCCACAAGTATTGAACACAAAAATAATTGATAAAGTTTTAACTGTAAAAGAAAAAGATGCCCAAACAATGACAATAAGATTGGCTAAAGAGGAGGGAATTTTAGGAGGAATATCTGCAGGAGCAGCGGTCTTTGGTGCAATTCAAATTGCTTCTGAACCACAAAACAAAGGTAAAACAATTGTAGTAATTATCCCTGACTCAGGAGAAAGGTATCTTTCCACCAATCTTTTTGAAGAAACCTGAAAAGGGAAAATTTTAAGTTATATATATCTAAATATCGTAGTATAAAACAAATTCATATGGATGCGGGCGCATAGCTATCTCTTCCACTTCTCTGTGCCTTTTATATGTTATCCATACCGAAAGAAAATCTTCAGTAAAAACATTGCCTCTTAAAAGAAATTCATTGTCTTTTTCAAGTTCATCAAGGGCTTCTTTTAATGTTGCAGGCATTGTAGGAATATCTTTGAGTTCCTCCGGGGGAAGCCCGTAAAGGTCTTTATCGAGGGGTTCTCCAGGATCTATTCTGTTTAGAATTCCGTCAATCCCAGCCATAAGTTGTGCTGCTAAAGCAAGGTAAGGATTGCACGATGGGTCTGGAGGCCTGTACTCCACTCTTTTTGCTTTAGGATTTTCGGTGTACATTGGAATTCTTATGGAGGCAGACCTGTTTCTTCTTGAATATGCAAGATTTACAGGTGCCTCGTATCCAGGCATAAGCCTTTTGTATGAATTTGTAGTTGGGGCAATTATGGCTGAAAGCGCTTTCGAATGTTTCAATAGACCACCTATGTAAAAAAGAGCAAGTTCTGAAAGTCCTCCATAAAGAGAGCCTGGAAATAGCGGTTCGCCACTTTTCCATAAACTTTGATGCGTGTGCATACCAGAACCGTTATCTCCAAAAAGAGGCTTGGGCATAAAGGTGGCTGTTTTACCAAATCTCATCGCCGTATTTTTTACTACATATTTAAATTTAAGCAGATTATCTGCAGTTTTTACCAGAGTATCATATTTAATGTCAATTTCACACTGCCCACCGGAGGCAACCTCATGATGGTGAGCCTCTACGGTTAATCCCACTTCTTTCATTAGCCTGACCATTTCAGCACGGATATTAAAAAGAGAATCTGTGGGAGGAACGGGAAAATATCCTTCCTTGTATCTGACTTTATATCCCAGATTGGGATTCTCATCTTTTCCACTGTTCCACTGCCCCTCGCTCGAGTCAAGATAATAAAATCCTTTGTTTGTTTCCTGCCCGCATTTAATATCATCAAAAACAAAAAATTCGGCTTCGCACCCAAAATATGCTTCATCAGCTATAGAGGTAGATTTGAGAAACTGCTGGGCTCTGAAAGCAATATTTCTCGGGTCTCTGTTGTATCTTTCTTTTGTCACAGGGTCAAAGACATTACAAATCAAAACCAGTGTTTGCTGATGTGAAAAAGGATCGTAAAAGGCGCTTTCAACATCCGGAATTACAATCATATCTGATTCGTGAATTGCACGCCATCCTCTTATTGATGAACCATCAAATCCTATTCCCTCTTCAAAAGCACTCTCTTTAAATTGCTCAGCAGGAATTGTAAAATGCTGCCACAAACCCGGCATATCCATAAATCTTAAATCAATTTGCTCAATTTCCCCATTCTTAATTTTTGAAAATATTTCCTCTATTTTCATTTGTCACTCCTCAGGCTACTTTTTTAAAGTGAATAAATAATTTAATGTATATGAAGTTTTAACCCTGACTCCATTTTTCATGGCGGGGGAAAATTTTGTTTTTTTTGCAGCACTGAGGCTCGCCTCTTTAACTCCATAGTCTGGATTTGGTCCCCTCAAAATTTCAGCACCTGTTACATTCCCATTTTCATCGATTTCAACTTTAACATAAACTCTTCCCTCAACTTTGTTCCGCCTTGCCAGAGGGGGGTAGTCTGGTTTGACATCAACAGCAATGTTTGGCTTTACATCGAGATTTATAAAATCAACATAGTCCCCCTGTTTTACCGCCTGTTGCACTTCCTTCTGTAAAGGAGGCTGTGCAACCGGCTGGGGTGATGGCTGCGGTTCGGAAACTTTTTCCGTCTCAGGCTGTTTTTCCGAAACTGCAGGCTGTGTTACTGAGGAAGAAGGCTGAGATGTATCTTTAGGTACAGGTTCTGGTTCTTCTATCTTTTCCTGTTTTGTCTTTAAAGCTGTTTCCTGAAGTTTTTGAGTTTCAAGAAGTTTCTTTTTTGCCTCTTCAAGAGCTTTCTGTGCCTCCGCCTTTTCCTCCGGAGTCTTTGCTTTTAAAACTTCCTCTTCTTTCGCTCTGGCTTCCGCCTGAAGTTTTTCGAGTTGCTCTTTTAAAAGTTTGTTTTGCTCTTCAAGTTGTTTAAGTTTGAGTTCTTCCTCCTGCCTCGTTTTAATATCTTCCTTTTGTTTTCCACCACCAAAAAATATAAAGGCCAAAAGAACAACAATAATCAGCCCTGCAGCAGCCCCTATGCCTATAAAGAGCTTCGTTTTGCTTTCCTGAGCTTTGTCCACTTCAATACCAAAAGTCAAAGGCTCTTCCTTTTTGGGTTCTGGAGGAGGTATTACAGGAAGTTTCTTCTCTTTCTTTGGCTCAAATTTCTTTCTATCAATTTTAACAATCTCTTCGTCTCTTTTTGCTTCAATTTCATCCTGATCTCTGTAAAGGGTATGAATTAAGAAAGCAGTATTGAATGTTGAAGGGCTGTATTCACCAGAAGCAATAAGTTCATCAATATCACTTTTGAACTCTTCTACTGACTTATAAGCATTAGTACTCTTCGGTAAAAGACTTCTTTCAAGAATCTTCATCAGATTTTCAGGAATTCCTTCTGAGAAACCGCTTCCCTTTCTTGCTTCAGCAATTCTCTCTTCAGGATTAAATGGAACGCCAGGAATTTCAAAAGTCTCCCTTGTCAAAAATTCAAAGAAAAGAAGTCCAAGAAAATAGATCTGGTCTTTTGACTTTACCATTCTTCCATCTTTAAGTTCCTGCGGCATCGAGCGTAAATATTTTTCAAGAATTGTGGCAAATTTTAAAGAAGTTGTCTGAAGATCCCTGAAGACATCAGGAAAGAGTTTAACCTCTCCTTCAAATGTAACAAAAATCATATCTGAAGTTAAGTTCCCGTAAAAAAAATCCTCATTAGAAATAGAAACTATTGCATCAGTGATTCTTGATACAAGATAAACTGCCTGATCGTATGCAAGCGGCATTCCTTCCTTCAAACATTCAGAAAGCATATCAGAAAGTATTCTTCCTCTCTGATATTCAAATACATAACCAACCTGACCATCCTTTTCAATAAAATCAATCAGGTTGAGAGTATTTATATCTTTTATATTTTTCCATTTGTTGAAGTAGGTCTTGATTATAGTAAGTGCCTGAGGTTCTTTTATCAGTTCATCACTTAATATATGCAAATAATAAATCTTTGGGTCGCCCTTTAATGGAATCGCTTTGTAAAACTTTCCAAAAAGTGTTTCAGCAAATTCTTCAACCAAAATGTAATTTTCAAAATTCTTCATATCCATAATACATCTCCTCTAACAGTATACTTGCTCAAATAAGATAAAGTCAATTACCACTGCAAAAGTTCAGAAACACATAAGGCTTTTCTGAGGGTGAAAAGAGAGCAAAAAAAGCTTTTTAATGATATCGATGAAAGAATAATTAGTAGAAGCTGTGGGAATTGCTTCCGCAACCTTATTTCTTTGTTTTTTATTGTCTTAATCTTATGTTCCCAGAGACAAACGGAAAGGTATTGAGGGGTGGTTCAATGAGGGTTTATAGGACTTATTGATTCTTTTTGCGGTTTTCGGACTTCCGTTTTAGAGGATATTTTTAAATAGTTCTGACACCAATTTGACATCAGTCGTTTATGAATTTGTAGGTGAGGATACCTATCCTTGCCCAGGCCGGGATATGTATCCCAGCCTACAGGCGGAATTGATTTGGCTACCATTGTTGTCAATTTGGTTTTAATAACAATTGATTGTCATCACGAGTGTGGCTTCGAGGCACGGACAAACGAAGTGATCTTCCTTTGTTTGGAAAAGGTAGATTGCTTCGGGGGATGATGCTACGAAGGAGGGCTCGCAATGACTGCTAAAAACTTAAAAATGAATTTGTCTTGCTGCCTTTCCTTACCAAAAAGTCTCAAATGTTGTGGACTTCTACAACCACTTGACAAACCCTATATAATAATAGTATCTTAACAATGTATGGAGATTTTATGAAGTTAAGTGTTGATTTTTATGGAAAAAATCTCCTTTTTAAAAGCCGCATATTCTGCGGAGAGGAGGTAAAAAATGAGTCATAAAGTCTTTTTGGAGAACATTTTTACAAGGGGTGCAAAAAGAGGATTATTAATTTTTGTTTTTGTTTTATTCATCACCTCTATTCCTGCTCTGGCTCAAATGACGGTTACAGCGACAGCAAGTCCCACTTCAGGAACAGCCCCTCTTAATGTAACTTTTACTGCTACAGTTGCAGGAGGCACCTCCCCTTATACCTACAATTGGGATTTTGGTGATGGAACAGCACATGGGACAACAAATCCAGTTACTCATACCTATGTCCTTGCTGGAAAATATACAGTCAGCTTGACTGTCACCGATAGCAGCCCTGCTCCATTAAGCACAACAATTACTGTTGGGACAATAACCGTCTACCTTGCTGTAGAAATTGCTGCAGAACCTCAATGTGGTCTTGCTCCGCTTAATGTTTGCTTTAGTGGACAGGGTAATTATGGATATGCACCCTACAGTTACAAATGGAATTTTGGAGATAACGCTCCAGCCAATAACACAACAGAGCAAAATCCCTGTCACGGATATATGAATTCAGGGATTTATACCGCCACCCTAACCGTGACAGATTCCCATGGTAATACAGGAACCACTTTCATTCGCATTGGTGTTTACAATGAACCACTGTTTACAGTAACAGCCACAGCAGATGTAACTTTAGGACTTGCTCCACTTAGAGTTAATTTCTATGGATCACACAGTACCTCGTCATATATCTCCGGGGCATTTGAATACGAATGGGATTTTGGAGACGGAAGTGAAACCTGTATAGATGCTGCTCCTCAGCATATCTACTCTTCACCAGGTGTTTACACCGCTAAACTTACGGTAACAGGAACTGATATTTGTGGTCAAACCTGGTCTTACAGTGACACGATTGAAATTACGGTCGCTCAGGATCCTTCAATCTACATAACAAAACCCTTAACTGGAAGCAGTATGAGCGGAGGACAGCTCATCCTCGAAAGTATGGCGCTTACCAGCGGAACGGTTGTTAGAGTGGACTATTACATAAATGATGTATATGTCGGCTCTGCAACAACAGCGCCTTACAGACTGACTTTGAATGCCTGCGGGGCAGACGGAACTTATTATATCTATGCAATTCTTTATGATTCAAAGGGCAATACTGCTCAGTCTGCAAAAGTGGCGATAACTATTTCTAATCCAACCCTTGATGGAACAAATTATGTTCTTAAAAATCCTTTCAGAATTAAGTTTTTTGGAACAGGATTTAAGCCTGGAGCAAAACTTTATTTTAATGACATTGAGGCACCAATAACAAAAGTTTTGAGTCCTAATATTGTTGTGGCAAAAGGTGGCCCTGCACTCAAAGCTCTGGTCCCTCAGGGAGTTCCTGTGATTGTAACTATTGTAAATAAAGACGGCAGCTGCTCTGCTCCAGTTACATTTCAGAGATAGTTATAATAAAATATCTAATAAAGGGAAGGCTAATTGCCTTCCCTTTTTTTGTTTCTTCTTTTTGTTGCCCAGCCTTCGATGTTCTTCTGGGGTGTTCTTGAAATTGCAAGGGAATCAGGAGGGACCTCCCTTGTCACTGTTGTTCCTGCAGCAATATAAGAACCAGCACACACCTTCACCGGAGCAACAAGCTGTGTATCGGATCCAATGAACACATTATCCTCGATTATTGTTGGCAGTTTTTTTTCTCCATCGTAGTTGCAGGTTATTGTTCCCGCTCCAACATTCGTATTTGAACCAATTGTTACATCCCCAAGGTAACTCAAATGATTTGCTTTTACCCCGCTTGCAATTCTTGCCTTTTTTGTTTCAACAAAATTTCCAAGACGAACATCATTTTCTGTTACGGTTCCTTCTCTTGTTCTGCAATACGGTCCTATCCTGCAGTTTTTTCCAATAATGGTTTTCTCGAGATGAGTATATTCCCTGATAATTGTCCCTTTTCCAATATTTGAATCAATGATTGTCGAAAATGACATTATCTCCGCTTCAGTTTCAATTTTACTTTTACCACATATCTTTGTAAATGGATGGACTATTGCCCCGCTTTCAATCTCTACTTCGGGCTCAATCCAGACAGTATCTGGCATTTTTATGATGACACCTTCTGAAAGTAATCTTCCTATGACAGAAACTCTCAGCCACTCTTCAGCCTTTGCAAGCTCAAACTGGCTATTTATTCCAAGATACCTTGCAGCGAGGCTTCCCCTAAAACAATCCAGCCTTTTGTTCTCATTGTAAATGAGCGAAAAAAGGTCTGGCAGATAATATTCCCCCTGCTCATTTTTTGTATCAATTTTTTCAAGGTAGGGGAAAACTTCCGGAATCCTCATAAAATAGACTCCTGTATTTACTTCTTTGGCTGTTTTCTGTGCAGGAGTGGCATCTTTTTCCTCAACAACCCTTTTCATTTTTCCTTCAAAATCTTTTAGAACTCTTCCATAGCCGTAAGGTTCCTCGAGGGTGATTGAAATGAGGGCGGCAATATTATTTGAATTGGAAAAATTGTTTAAAAAGAGATTTATTTCATCCATAGGAATCAAGGGAACATCTCCAGAAACTATCAGGAGATCAGCTTCTCCTTCCAGCAAAAGTTTTTCTCTGGCTATCATAACAGCGTGGGCAGTTCCGAGTTGAGGTTCCTGATATATAGTTTCAATATTGTACTTTTTTATAACCTCTTTTACCTTCTCTGCCTCATACCCTACGACAACAAATATTTTCGATGGATTAATTGTCATAAGCGAATCAATCAATCTTGAAATCATAGGCTTTCCAAGAAGTGAATGAAGAACCTTTGGATATGGAGACTTCATTCTTGTTCCTTTTCCTGCGGCAAGAATTAAAACTATTCTTTTTCTCATATTTTCTCCACAGTTTTTGTAATAAGTTCAAAAATTGCTCTTCTAAGTTTTTTGGGGTCGTGCCTTACAAACTCTCCTTCAAGAATAAGATCTTTCTTTACAATGACAAGATTTTGAGAATAAAGTTCTTTTTCGTCCACTTTAACCGGAATGCTGCTCTTCTCCATATAATTTTTTAAAACTTTTTCAGAGATTGGTGCGACATTCACAAGGATTGTGTCAACAACACCCCTGGATGCTATTTTAAAAATTTCCTTAATATGGTCGGAGGCAGAAAAATTGTCAGTTTCTCCTGGCTGGGTAACGAGATTGCACACATAAATTTTTCTTGCCCTCGACCTTTGAATTGCTCTTTTGATATCTGGGACAAGAAGATTTGGTATAACAGAAGTGAAAAGAGAGCCCGGTCCCAATAAAATTAAGTCTGCCTCCTCTAAAATTTCAATTGCTTTTTCAGGAGGAGTACAATCTGACGGTTCAAGAGAAATTTCAACTATTTTCCCTCCCTTTTTAGCAATAAATTCTTCACCTTTTACAACGCTCCCATCGTCAAATCTGGCAACAAGTTCAACATTCTCTCTGGTCGAAGGAAATATCTGTCCTTTAATTGCAAGGATATCATGGAGTTTCTCAATGGCGGTGGAAAAATCTCCCATAACTTCGGCAAGAGCCACAATAAAAAGGTTCCCAAAAGAGTGCCCTTCAAGTTCTCCTGAGGAGAAACGATATTGGAAGAGTTTTCTTAGAAGTTCAGGAGCATCAGAAAGGACAACAAGGCAATTTCTGATATCTCCCGGAGCAAGAGTTCCAAGGTCCCTCCTTAACCTGCCCGAAGAGCCTCCTGTATCAGAAACAGTTACTATTGCACTCAATTTTTCAAATTTAGGCTCGCCATAAATTGGTCTTAAGGCTTCAAGAAGGGCTGGAAGACCCGTTCCGCCACCTATTGCCACAACTTTCCCGAGAGTGTTTTTCAAAGGATCATATCCTTTAGCCATCTATTAACTCAAAAAAATAATCTTGCCTTTTGATATAACTCCGCTCAAACAATTATCTCCAAAAGGATAGAAGAGATAAATGGGGTGATTGACATCCCAGATTGTCATATCTGCTTTTTTGCCAACCTCTATTGAACCAACTTCTTCCCCTACCGAAAGAGCGTAGGCAGCATTTAAGGTTGTAGCCCATATTGCCTCTTCAGGAAACAAACCCATTCCAAAGACCGCTAAAGTCAAAACCTGAAACATTGAATAAGTATATGATGAGCCAGGGTTTAAATCGCTTGCCACAGCAATAGCACACCCTTTTTCAATAAATTTTCTCGCTCTCGCAAAAGGCTTTTTCAGGAAAAATGCCGTAGCAGGAAGCAAAACGGGAATCACTTCATTTTGAGAAAGTAATTCAATTGACTCGTCATCAGCCATCAAAAGATGGTCGGCGGAAATGCATCCAATTTCAGCAGCTAGTTTTGCTCCACCATAATTTTCAATTTCATCGGCATGGATTCTCGTTTTAAAGTTTAGATCCTTCGCCCTCAAAAGAATCTTTCTGCTCTCTTCAACAGTAAATGCTCCATTTTCACAGAAAACATCAACAAAAGTTGCAAGGCCATTTTGAGCAACAAAAGGAAGTATTTTCTCAACAACAAGTTCAATATATTTTTCTCTTTTTCCCTCATATTCCGGTGGGAGAAAATGAGCTGAAAGACAGGTGGAGACTATTTTCTGAGGCACTTCAGAACTCAACCTCTTTAATACATTCAGTTGTTTTATTTCATTGTCAAAATCAAGCCCGTATCCGCTTTTGCCTTCAAATGTTGTTGTCCCATTTACCAGAATTCTTTTGGCGGATCTTCTTGCACTTTTAAAAAGACTTTCTTCGTTTGAGTATCTGACGAACTTCATAGTGTTCAAAATTCCACCACCGCTTCTTGCTATTTCCATATAGGTTTTTCCTTCAAACCTCATAATCATTTCATTTGAGCGGTCTCCAAGAAAAGGAATATGGGTGTGACAGTCAACAAAACCTGGCAAAACCATTTGATTGGAAGCATCAATTTTTTTGCCTACATCACATTTTTCTATCTCTTCATATTTGCCTACAAAAGCTATTTTTCCATCTTTGATCCCAACTGCTCCATTTATTATTACAGGAAGATCTCTTAACTCCTCACCTTTTCTGGGACCTTCATTCTTACAGGTTATTAGAGTTCCTATTGGTCCTACTACGATGTCGTAAAACATTATTTGTCAGGCTCCTTTGAAAAGGTTTCAATGTTTTCGTTCTCCTTGCTTTTTTCAATCACATCAAGAAGCGTTGATAGTCTTGAAATAAAATCTTTAAGCGCAAGAATGGCATTTTCTCTTTCAATTTTCATGTCAACAATCTGCCTTTCAATCAGATGAGCCCTTACCATAGCCTCCTTAATCTGTTTTTCTCCCTTCAATTCAGCTTCTTTCAAAATAGTTTCCGCCTCTTTTTCGGCATTGATTTTTAAATCATCTGCGGTTTTTTGTGCAAGATAGAGAGCATCTTTGAGAAGATTTTCCCTTGATTTAAACTCCTCAAGTGAAGCATTTAGTCTTTCAACTTCTTTTTTCAAAGAGGCATTCTCAATACAAAGTTCCTGAAAAGATTCCGCAACCGCATTCAAAAAAAGTTTTACATCGTTTTTGTCGTATCCCTTCATTTGAGTTCTGAAATTGTGCGATTGTATTTCTATTGGAGACAAATATTTCTTTATAACCATCCCTATCTCCTTTCTCCAAAAATAACAGTTCCCAATCTTACCATATTCGACCCTTCTTCAATTGCTATTTTATAATCGTTTGACATCCCCATAGAGAGAAACTCAAAAATGTGCGGCTCTGGATGACTCTTTTTTATTTCGTTAAAAATTTTAAACATCTTTTTAAAATAGGGGCGACTTTTTTCAGGATCACTAAAAAATGGAGGAACTGCCATCACCCCTGTAAGGCGAACATTCTTGAATTCAAAAAGAAAATTCAGAAAAGAATCAATCTCTTCTATTTTAATCCCACCTTTCTGCTCTTCCCCCATATTTATTTCTATCATAATGTCTTTCACGATATCCAGTTCAAAAGAAGCCCTGTCAATCTCCTTTACAAGTTTACAAGAATCTACAGAATCAATTGAATCAAAAATTTTTACTGCCTTTTTCACTTTGTTGCTCTGAAGTCTTCCTATAAAATGCCATCTTGTGGAATTTCTTACTTCCGCTTTGATTTCTGATAAATGCTCTTCTGCCTCCTGAACCCTGTTTTCGCCAAAAAATTTCACTCCTGCTTCAAAAGCCCTGTATATTTCCGAAACATTTCTTTGTTTTACCGCAGCCATAACAGTAATTTTCTCGCTAAGACTACAGCTTTTTGTGATTCTCTCAATTGTACTCAAAACTTCCGCTATCTTATCTTCAATAGCCATAATCTCTCCTATATTTAAAGATATTTCAAAATCCTGAAGATGTCAAATAATTGGTTCAACTTTTCAGTTTGAAAGTGAAGGATACATTTTTTCAATTTCTTTAATAATAGAAAGGTCGGGCGAAATTTTTTTTGCTCTCTGAAATGCCTTTTTTGCCTTCTGAAGTTCTCCATTTTTAAAATAAAAGACAGCAAGCGTGGCTTGAAGGAAAGCATTTCGCGGCTGTTCAGCAATTGCCTTTTTTAATTCTGCTATTGCCCCCTTAAAATTTTGCTCCCTTGCTAAATCAACAGCTTGCTGATATAAAAGAAGAGGGTCTTTTTCGGAAAATTCTTTCAGTTCCTTTGTGAATTCTTCAATGTCATTATTTCTTTTTAGTATGTTTGCAACAAGAAGTCCGTTGCTAAGCGACGGCTGGTACACAATTCCCGACACAACCATATTTTTGTAAAAATAGAGAGCTTCCTCATATTTCCCTTTTTTAATCAACAAAACTCCTTTATTGTTTAGTATCTCTTTCTGAAACGGTTTGATCTCAAGAAGAAAATTAAGAATCTTTTCAGCCTCTTCCAATTTGCCTTCTGTAATCTTTGAAACTGCTATATTGTTGTAAAAAAGGCAGTAGGCGGTTTTGTCATCAATTCTTTCATAAAGTTTAAAATTTTCTCTCTGCCT
>DYJZ01000099.1 GCA_020722885.1 Thermoanaerobaculum aquaticum | reverse complement strand
ATTTTAAAGGACATTTCTAATTAGTTTAAATAAGGACATTAATATAGTTATGACAATTTTGCGGACGTCCACATTGACTATTTTCTTTTTTTTGTGTAACTTATTCTTTAAAAGCCGGCGTAGCTCAGTCGGTAGAGCAGTTGATTCGTAATCATCAGGTCAGCGGTTCAAATCCGCTCGCCGGCTCCAGTTGTCAAATACTCTCAGCCAGTTTTTTAGGCAAATTAAAGAAACTTCCCGATGAAAAAAATATTACCAAATCTCCCTCTCTAACTATGTTTTTAAGAAGTTTAAGGTATTCTTCCTCGCTTCTGCACACATAAGATTCTTTTACGAGCGCTTTTAAAGCTTGATCTATATTGTTTAGATCAATCCTTTCCGCCAGAGGAATTTTTGGATTTGAGGGCAGAGGTCCCATCAGAACCGTATTTGCGTAAATAAAAGCATGGGGCATTTTTGACTCGTGCAGCTTTGTCTGGCAGGTAAAAGAACGAGGCTCCCAACAGACTATAACCCTTTCTGGATTGTATCTTTGCCTGAGAGCTTTTGTTGTTTCAAAAATTGCAGTAGGATGGTGACCAAAATCGTCAATTATAACTATACCGTTCTTTTCGATTATTACCTCCTGCCTTCTTTTGACTCCTTTAAATTTAGACAGTTTTTCTTTAAGAGTATGAACAGGCGCTCCAAGATGAATTGCGGCTGCAAGAGCACCTACAGCGTTTCTTAAATTATGCGGCCCATATAAAGGACTCAAGAATTTTCCAAGGTCTTTTCCTTTGTAAAGCAGTCTGAAAAATGTCCCTTCTTTCCTGTAACTAATTTCCATCGCACTCCAGACTTCTCCTCCCGAAATGCCGAAGGATTCATATTTAACCTTTCCTCCAAAAAGTAGTTTTTTTACAGGAGGGGATTCTGTCCCACCCAGAACCATATCATCCGACTTTAATTTCGTCAGAAGTTTTTCAAAAGCTTTTATCAAATCATTTTCGTCTCTGAAATTGTCAAGGTGATCCATTTCAATATTATTTAAAATTAGAAGATCGGGGGCGTAATGTAAAAATTTCGGCTCTTTATCAAAAAATGCTGTCTCATATTCATCTCCTTCTACTACAGTTACCTGCCCATCCTCCCATAGAGAAGACGAATTGTAATTTTTTGCAATTCCTCCTAATATCATATTGGTTTTTATGCCACTCTCTTTGAAAAGATATGAGGTCAAAGCAGTCGTGGTGGTCTTTCCGTGAGTTCCTGCCACGACGACTGAGTATCTATCTTTAAGAGCAAATTGATAAATCGCTTCCGCCATAGAATAAAATTTGTAATTCTTCTCAATAAAAATTTTTGCTTCTTCGTTTTCGCGGTTAATTGCGTTTCCAATTACAACAACATCTGGATTTATTTTTAGATGGTCAACAGAATGCCCTTCATAAAAATCAATTTTTAGGCTTTCTACAAACTCTTTCATTGGAGAGTAAAGTGGTTTATCGCACCCAGAAACTAAATGCCCCTGCGCTTTTAAAAGGCAGGCAAGCGAAGCCATCCCTGTTCCTCCCACTGCAATCAAATGTATCTTCATTTTTTAATCTCTTTTTCTCCCTCCGAAAAACAAAGCAAAAATGACTCCACAAATAAACCCTGCTATGTGAGCCCAGAAAGCTACTCCAGTCCACGCTGCTGCAGCAAGACTAAATGTCCCGTTGAAAAACTGGATGAAAAACCAGTATATCAAAAAAATCGGTGCCGGTATTTCTACAAATAATGGGAAAATAAAAATGGGAATCAAAGTGTAAATGCGTGAATTGGGAAAAAGAACAAAGTAAGAACCTAAAACACCTGCTATTGCTCCACTCGCCCCTATCATTGGAATGGTGGATTTTGTATGAACAAGACCTTGAATAAGTGCAGCACAAATTCCAGATAAAAAATAGAGTAAAAGAAAGCGAACCTTTCCGAAATGGTCTTCAACATTATCTGCAAAAACCCACAGAAAAAGCATATTCCCGAAAAAATGGACAAAGCCACCATGAAGAAACATCGAGGTAAATATGGGCAAAAACCTTGATGGAGAAAAAAATGAGGAATAATTAGAGGTGTAAGAAAAAAACCTCTGAGGAACAAATCCATAAAAGTTGAGAAAAGATTCAAGATTGTTTTGAAGGGAGAGTTCCACCAAGAACACAAAGCCATTTAAAAAAATTAGAATAAAAACAAGAATTGGCAAACTTTTGCTTCTAATCGTATCTCTAAGAGGTATCATTCTCTAACAAAATTCCTCCCAGCCTATTTTAACATTTAAACCATTTAATAAAAAATTTTTTTTAATTGATTATTGTTGTAAAATCTTTCCTTGGAGGATAAAAATGGAAAGCAATCACTTCTGTTCAAAACTCGAATTAAGTCTTGCACCGTACGCCACAAAATGTTCCCTTACGCTTCCTCATGAATACCCTCAGGAGCATCCAAAGTTGCGCTCTTTTTTTCAGCAGGACAAAGACCGTGTTCTTCATTCAGAAGCATTCAGAAGACTCGGTTACAAGACTCAGGTTTTTGTTGTTTATGAAGGAGACTTTTACAGAACGAGACTCACTCACAGTCTTGAAGTTTCACAAATCTCAAGAAGCCTTGCCGTCGCATTCGGGGCTAATGAGGACCTCGTTGAAGCAGTTGCCTATGCTCACGATCTCGGTCATCCTCCTTTTGGACACAGGGGCGAAGAAACACTGAACAATCTTTTTAAAGAACTTCTCTCGGACAAATTTAAAATTAAAGTCCCTGAGGAAAGAAAGGCTTTCGAACAGAATTACCAATCCTATAGAATCGTATCTGAACTTGAAAAAAGATATTTCGATTTTCCAGGATTAAACCTTTCCATTCCTGCTCTGAAGGCTCTTTTAAGACACGAAACAGCTTTTGATATTCCTTCAATCCCCTATCCAATAGAAATTGTACAAGAAGAAAAAGTAAAAAAAGTCAAAGACCTTTACTTTGACACAAAATACCCCTCCCTCGAAGCGCAGATAGTCAATGCGGCAGACCAGATAGCATGGGTAACTCACGATCTTGAAGATGCTTTAAGAGTGAGATTTCTTAGCGTAGAAGATTTAAAAAGACTTGACAACTACCTTCTTAACAGATCAGAAGAGAGATGCAAAAAAAGAGGCGTTCCCGAAAATGAAACGATTTTGTGGGGCAGAAACCTCATAAGAAATATGATTGATATTTTAATTTCAGACCTTGTCAGTCAAAACACTCAAAAACTGTCAAACTTTTCCTCGCCGGAGGAGATCGAAAATCTTGAAGTCCCTATCCTTAAATTTTCTTCGAATGTAGAACAATCCGTTGAGAACCTGAGAAACTTCCTTTTTGAAAGGGTTTACACGCATCCGATAGCGGAAAGGATGTCTTTGAAAGCTTCTATGATACTTGAAAAAACTTTTGAAAAACTTGCAAAAGACATTGAAAAAGAAAACTCTTCCTCCCAGAAACTTCTTCCGTATGCAACCCAGGAACTTTTAAAGAGAGAAAAACATCCTATCAAAAGAGTCCAGATTGTAGTAGATTTTATTGCAGGTATGACTGATAGGTTTGCCTCTGAATTTTACAGGATTCTTTTCGAACCTGAAGAAAGAGGCATAACAAGTTTGTATTAACCCTGCAAAAGTTTTTGAAGGAATGTGGAAAAGCCGAAGACTTTTCCATAGTTCCCCAATTTCCACAGCCCTGTTTCTTTGTTTTCCACTTCTTAACCTTTTGTTCTGAGAACCCAACGGAAAGCCTTAAAGGGAGGTGGCTCAATGAGCATATTTAATCTTTTTGCGGCTTTCCCTCTGTCATTTTATACCAATTTGACATCCGTCGTTTAAGAATTCGTAGGTGAGGATACCTATCCTCGACCCTAAGGGTTGAGTTGATTTGTCTACTTTTGATGTAAAATTGGTGTTAATAACAATTGACTTGTCATCACGAGGGTTACTTCGAAGCACGGTCAAACGAAGTGATCTTCCTTTGTGAAAAGAGGAGGATTGCTTCACGGGAAAATGCCTCGAAGTAGAATTCGCAATGACTGCCTTATTTGTTAAATGAGGAAGATTGCTTCGCAAGCAGAGACTACTAAGAGGGGCTATCGATGACACAGACTGCTTCGCTTGCTCTTGCTATTGCCTCAAAGGATTACTCTCAATGAGACATTTTTAGTTAGTTAATTTAGGGGACATTTCTAAATAGTCTTGACAGGATTTTTCTAACTTTTTGCTTAGCATCACGAATCTTCATCTTTTAAAAGATAAGAGGGACAGAGAAAGCGCCCCTTGGGGCAGAAGGTCCTTCATCTGCTCACTTCCGCGAGCC
>DYJZ01000023.1 GCA_020722885.1 Thermoanaerobaculum aquaticum | reverse complement strand
CCTGTAACCATCAGAAAAATAAGCACTTGTCAAACACAACTGTAGAAGATGGGTTTCAAGAACCGCAGTTTTTTAAGGTTACTTTCTGGTTCGAAATTATCCTTGACATCAGTGAGAAGAAATATTAAAAATAGTTGAAAGAAAGTAATCTGGAAAATATCCTGAATTGTAATTTTGCCTGATTTAAAAGAACCTTGTATCCACCAATAATTTTCACTCCCTGTTTTTTTGCAAATTTTTCAAAAGGTGTCTGTTTTAAAGGAGAGACAACTAAATCAAGAAGATATTTTGCTGAAATAGGCTTTTCAGTATTCCAGGGAATTGAAATGTTGTCCGAACCAACTGAAGTAGCGTTTATAATTATGTCATATTTTCCATTTTCCTTTTCTTCCCACGGAATGAAGTTTATCTGGAACTCATTGCATAAACTTTTCCCTTTTTCACTATCCCTTGAAGTGAGAAAAATGGTATGGGATTTCCTTAGTGCAAAAATAGCGCTTCTTGCAACACCACCATTTCCCAGAATGAGGATAGATCTTCTCCTTTTGAGAAAAGAGAGAGTTCTTCTAATTCCATATATGTCAGTATTGAAACCTGTAAGAGTACCATCCTTTGATTCAAAAACTGTATTTACCGAGCCTGCTTTTTCTGACTTTTTGGAGAGTTTATTAAGATAATTTATTATGCTGGTTTTGTGAGGTGATGTGACAGCAAAGAATTTTATTTTAAGCTTCTTAAAAGATTCTAAAGCATTTTGAATATCTTTTGCCTTAAAAGGAATATACACCGCATCAATCCCTTTCTCCTTGAACCACATATTCCAGATATTGGGACTAAAAGTGAAATTCAGAGGATAGCCTATAAGAGCGATTATTTGGGTAAATTTTGATATTTCCTTTGGATGGTAGTTTAAAAGCTCTTTCAATTCAATTTGTCCTTCAACAGTTTTTTGGGAATTTGGTGAGAGAGAATAAATCCATTTTGATCCGTAAAGATGAGAAATCATTCTTGAAAATTTGCTTTCTTCTCCCGTTGGAAAGACTATCAGATTATATCTTCTGTTAATTCGCTGTGTCCATTTTAAAAATTGACAACAAAAGAAGAGGTTCTCCTTTGGTGGGACAATCTTAATGTACTTTGCAATTTTAGAGATTTTTTTCACAAGCTTTTCTAAATTTCCGTAGGAGGTGATTTTGGAATGATAAGAAATGATAAGTCTGTCCTTTATTAGTTCTACGGGGTATTTGAAATCTCTGACATAGGGAATATCTATAAATGCCCCCATTTTCTGGGCTTTGAGAAGTACTTTTAATTCATTTTTCAAAATCTTATTTCTGTTACCACTGAATATAATTTGATGTTTTCCTATTAAGTCAAACAATTTTTCTGCTTCTTCAGGTTTTGTAAAAGAATCTATTCTTATCTCTACAATATCTGCTCCGAGGTTAAAGGAGGAGAGAAGTTCCCTTTTTGCTTTCCTTGCAGTTTTGACAAAGACTGTTGAAACAATTTTTTTATAATCAGCCATACTATATTTTACCAGAATTAAGCATTCTTTCTATAAATTTGGTAAAATAAAAGGTCGGAGGAATTATGGAAGAGCTTCTAAATCGAGAGTTGAAATTAGTTCTAAAGAATCTTGAAAATATAAAGGAGTGTTTGCAGAAAGACAAAAATAAAATTATAAACATTGCAGAAACAATAAATAAGTCTATTTCTTGCGGGAATAAGGTTCTCATTTTTGGAAATGGTGGAAGTGCAGCGGATTCTCAACATTTTGCTGCAGAAATTGTTGGAAGATACAAAAGGGAGAGAAGAGCTCTTGCTGCAATTGCCTTAACAACAGATTCGAGTATATTGACTGCGGTAGGAAATGATTATGGATATGATGATGTTTTTGCAAGACAGATAAGTGCCTTGGGGAGAGAAGGAGACACAGCCTTTGGAATTTCCACATCTGGTAACTCACAAAATGTTTTATCTGCCATTAAAAAAGCAAGGGAAATGGGGCTAAAAACAGTTGCTCTTCTTGGAAGGGACGGGGGGAAAATAGCTGAAAAAGCGGACATTTCGCTGATATATCCTTTTAAAGAAACTCCAAGAATTCAGGAGTACCATACGATTTGTCTTCATCTTATTGCTTATTTGATAGATGAAACTAATTTTGTGGAGGATACATAATGAAAAGAGCAGTAGCGGTTTTGTTGTTTTTCCTTTCTGTTTGCGTTTTATGTCAGAACGATGCATACGATTCATCGAAACTTTTTACAACTCAACTTGATAATGGAATGACTTTTATTTATTGCCATAATCCAACCACTTCCTCATCTTCGCTTTTTTGGGGATTTAATGCAGGAAGTAGATATGACGAAAAAAATTATGAAGGTGAATCAAAGCTTCTTGAAAGACTTGCTTTCAAAGGAACTGTAAATGTATGAAGCAAAAATATTAGAGAAGAATTAAGACTCTATGATAAATTAGGGGAAATAGATAGTGAAATTATTGAAAGACAGAATAGAGGTGAAAGTGAGACAAAAGAATTAAAGGATTTGATGGATAAAGGGATGTTGATTAGAAGCCAACTAAAAAATCTGGTTGTTTCGCGTGCCTTTGAAAACAAACTTTTCTCTTTAGGTGCTAGAAACTATTATGCGAGGACCACACCAGATTTTTTTGAAATAGGTTTAACTTTTCCGCAGGATTCTTTAGAGCAGATTCTTATGCTCGAAGGGGACTTTTTAATAGAACCAGTTTTTAGAGACTTTTTTGAGGAGAGATTTCTGATTTTGCAGAAAGCCAATTCTTTAGAGAATTCACCCAATTCTGAAAATTATGAAAAATTGTTAGAAAAAGCGTTTGGTGAAGATGTTTCTGTTCTCAATAAAAAGAGTAGCAATGTTAGAAATATTACACTTGCAAAATTTAAGGATTATTTTAAGAAGGCTTTAAATCCCAAATATGCTGTTGTTGTAATTTCTGGCAATTGTGGATTTGACAAAGCTTTAAATCTTGTGAAAAAGTATCTTGGCAGGATAGTTTCTGATACTAAAGAACCACTTAAATTGAACGACCATGTAATAAATGAGAGCAGTTGTACTGTATTTTCTCAAAAGGCACTACTTTTGGGACTTGTAAAAACAAGAGTAGTGCCTGAGGAAGAGGCAGCAATTGACATTATTTCTAACTACTTGACTATTGGTAAAAACCCGCTTCTTTCCACGAAAATTTCAGAAAAGATTGTGAGTGGAAATGTTTTAAATGGATATCCGGGACTTTATCCTCCAAATCTTTTCCTTTTCAATCTTATTCTAAAAGAGAATGGTGTTTCTGAAGATGTGACGCAAAAAACAAAAGATCTTTTTCGTAACCTGTGTTATAATCCACTTGATGAGAATTTGCTTGAGGAGAGCAGAAGAAAACTCCTTTTTTTGATTTATTCAAACTCGGAAAAGAGTGAAAATCTGGTTCGACAAATAGGAGAGGGATATCTTCTTACCAAAAATTCTCAATATTTCTTTGACTACATAACATCAGTTAAACAAATGACACCTGAAAAAATAAAACAAAATTTAAAATCTCTATTTTTTGAAGAAAGAGCAATAAAATGAAGACAAGATTTGTATTTTTTGCTCTATTTTTATTTTTTGTTTCAATGTCTTACTTTAGCCAGTTAAATCAGGGTACAAGCCCCATAAATTTTGAAGATGGTAAATTTGGTGAGCTTAATAACGGGATTAAATATTACATTATGTATTGCGATACTCAGTTAATTCATATTGTTGCCTATGTTAAGGCTGGCTCAGCCTGTGAATCCTTAGAGGAAAATGGCTTTTCCCGGATTGTCTTCAAGGCAATGGAAAGAAACGGAGGAAAGTTATACAATTCAAGCAAATTGGAGGACCTGAATAACAAAAAATCAATTAAGTTATCTTTTTCGCTTGATGATCAGTATGTTAAAATATCGGTAACTGCATTAAAAGATGATATAGAAGAATGCCTTAACTTGATTAAGGATGTTCTTTTTAACTGCAATTTGACAGAGACATCAATTAGTGATTCAAAAGAATATCTTAAAAACATTCTTAAAAATAAAAGCGAAACCATTTATAATAAGACCTACAAAGAACTGTTTAAATTGTTGTATGGTGAAAACGCTATTGAATCAAAAGAGTTACCAAGCCCTGCAATTGCAAGAATAGAAGAAAAAAAGGTTCTTGCTTTCTATAAAAAATTTTATATTCCATCACATTGCTACATAGGAATAGGTTCAAATTTGCCTATTGAAAATGTTGAAAGATTGGTAACTTCTATTTTTGAGCCTATTACAGTTAAAAAAGGGGAGAGTTGCCCCTTTCCTGATAAACTCGACAATGAAAGCATTGTTTTAATTTTGCAGAAGGTTAACTTACCGAAGACATGGGTTGGAATAGGAAAGAAAATAAACCTGCCAAGTGATGGCAATCAATTAATAAATGATTTACCAATTCTTGAACTTATTTTTGCTTCTCTTTATTCAAATTCTCCACACTCAAGACTGATCAAACAATTCAAAGTTGTTAGAAATCTTTCTGAAGAAATTATTTTGTATTATTATGTTTCAAATAATCCAAAGAAAGGCTATTTTGTAGTTTTTGTCAATCCAGAATCGAAAAAAACCGGTTTTGCCTGTTACATTATAGGAAAGGTTTTCGCCGATCTTGTATCTGATCCCCCCAAAGAAGAAGAACTTCAAATGGCAAAGATGTCTTTAATTGGTAATCTCAACTATATATGTTCTGTTCCTGAGGAGCTTTTAAAACCAAATATGGAATATATTATTAAAGGTTTTCCTCCAAACTATTTGAAAAATTATGCGCAAATTGTTAATAGTGCAACTATAGAAGATATCCTGAAAGTTTGCAGGGAATATTTTTCTATGAAAAAATATCAATACGTCCTGTACGGTTCGGGAGAGAATTTCTTTAAAGAAGTGGAAGTTTTTGGAAAAACTGTAATGAGAAACGCATCGATAGATTAGTAAAAATTTCAGGAGGATTTATGAAATTTCCAATTGTTGTTGCAGGAGGTCAGTGGGGCGATGAGGGTAAGGGTAAGGTTGTAAATCTCTTATCGTCTAATGTTGATATCATTGCTCGTTATCAGGGAGGTCATAATGCGGGGCATACCGTCAAAATAGGCGAAACGAAGTATGCTCTTCATCTTGTTCCATCAGGCATTCTTGCGGAAAAGAAAATATGCGTCGTCGGAAATGGTATTGTTCTTGATCCAGAAGCACTGATAAACGAAATGGAAAAATTAAAAGAGAGTGGAATTGATCTTTCTGGTTTGAGAATTTCGGATAGATGCCACCTTCTTCTTCCACATCACGCACTGATTGATAAATTAAGAGAGGAGACGAAGGGAAAAGGCAGAATAGGAACAACAGGAAGAGGAATAGGCCCCTGTTATGAAAGCAAAAGCTCGAGGCAGGGAATAAGAGCAATATTTCTAAAAGACCAGAATAGACTGGAAAAAGAGGTTTTAAGGCTTTCTGAAGAAAAAAACAGAGAAATTAAACTTCTTTATGAAAGAGAAGGAATTGATCCAGAGGAGACAGCCAAAAAATTTAAGAAGTATGCAAAATACCTTTCAGCCTATATTTGCGATACTTCAATTATTCTTAATGAGGCAATTTTAAAAGGGAAAAAAATATTGATTGAAGGTGCTCAGGGAACCATGCTCGACCTCGACTTTGGAACATACCCATTTGTTACCTCTTCTTCTTCTTCTTCAGGAGGGGCGTGTACAGGGCTTGGTATCGGGCCTACGCAGATAGGATCTGTTTTTGGAGTTTTCAAAGCATACTGTACAAGAGTTGGACAGGGACCTTTCGTTACAGAACTTACTGATAGAAATGGAGATATCATAAGAGAAAGGGGTAATGAATACGGAACAACTACAGGCAGACCAAGAAGGTGCGGCTGGTTTGACCTTGTTGCGGCAAAATATTCAGCAAGAATAAACAATTTAAACGGCATCTGCATTATGCTTTTGGATGTGCTTGATACTTTTGAGAAAATAAAGGTATGTGTTTCTTATAAGTACAAAGACAGAGAATTAAAAGACTTTCCTGCTGAGCCGTGGATTCTTGAATCTGCAAAACCTGTTTATAAGGAATTTAAAGGATGGCAAAAAAGTACAAGGGGAATTAGAGATTTCAAATCTCTTCCACAGGAGGCTAAAATTTACATTGAATTTCTTGAAAAAGAATTAAATGCTCCAGTTGTCCTTGTTTCTACAGGACCAGAAAGAAGTGAAACAATTATAAGAGATGAAGATTTAATGACGCTATTAAAACAATGAAAAAAATCACTTTTATTTTGTTTCTTCTTCTTTTCTCGCTCACTCTCCTTCCTTCTCCTAAAGTTGTAGTTCTTGGATTTGATGGGGCAGATCCAAATTTAGTAAAAAAATATATGGAAGAGGGTTCTCTTCCGAATATTGAAAAACTCTCTAAGAAAGGAACATTTAGCGAGCTTGAGGTTTCAAATCCTCCCCAAACCCCCGTTTCCTGGGGAGTTTTTATGACCTCATTGAACCCAGGAAGGAATGAGGTTTTTGATTTTTTAAGGAGAGACCCAAAAACTTATAAACCTTCATTTGCTCTTAATGAAGAGGGGAAAAAGAGATTTCTTTTTGGAAAATTTAACGGAATTGTCATAGCCGCTACATTTTTTTTAATCTTTGTTCTGGTTGGGTTTTTGGGAGGAAAAATTTTTAAGGCGGGTAAAATTCTAATAGTTTTTTCTTTTTCTGTCTTGGGAGTTTTTACAGCCATTTTTGTTTACAAATTTGTCTCCCAGAATTTTCCCTCAGAAATTCCATATGCCATAAATCACCTCAAAGGAAAGGCTTTTTGGGAAATTGCTTCTGAGAAAGGGGTGAAATCGATTGTAATAAGGCATCCAGACACTTTTCCAGCGAAACCGTTTAAAGAGGGAAGACTTTTAAGTGGTCTTGGAGTGCCAGATTTAAGAGGCAGGATTGGTACTCCTACCATTATAACGACAGATTATTCACTGAAAATGAGGGATAATGAATTTTCGGTAGAAATTGTTCCAATTGAGTCAAGAGTGTATGAAGAAAAAGTTGAAGTTCAGATTCCAGGTCCTTACAACAAGCCTTTTTATTCTTATCCTTTAAGTGAATATGAGGATGGATGTGTAGAGGATGAGCTTAAAGAAAACTTGAAAAAAATTGCAAAAAAAGATCTTGAAGAAAGAGGCATAACAGAAATAGTTTATTTTCCAGTTTCACTTTTGGTAAATTCTAATTCAAAAAGTTGTCATATTGAAGTCTCTAATAAAAAATTTGAACTGAAAGAAAAAAAGTGGTCTGAATGGATTGATGTTGACTTTAAATTCAGTAAACTTGTCAAAATTAAAGGAGTTGTAAGATTCTATTTGATGGAGATTAAACCCGAACTTAAACTTTACATATCTCCAATCCAGATACATCCAGACAACAATTTCCACATTTCCTATCCTGAAAATTACGCAAAGGAACTTTTTAAAAGATTTGGTGCATTCAAGACTATGGGATGGGCGGTTGACACCTGGACAATTTCTTCCGGTCTTTCAGATGAAGATCAGTTTTTGTCTGATATGTACCAAACAGAAGGTGCTTATGAAAAAATAATGGTACAGCTTTTAAAAGATGGAGACTGTGATTTGTATGTCCAGATTTATGAGTTCACAGACAGAATAGCCCATATACTCTGGAGGTATATGGATGAAAGACATCCCTTATATGATCCTCAAAATGCACAGAAATTTCAAAATGAGTTAAAAAAATCTTATATCTATATGGACAGGATCATTGGAGAGGCAATGTCGGAAATTTCAGATGATTGTGTGCTGATTATTCTTTCTGATCATGGCTTTGCTTCTTTTAGAAAAGAGGTTAACTACAACAGGTGGCTTGTTGACAATGGTTTGATGACACTTAAAGACGATACGGGTCTTATGTCTCTTTACGACCTTTTTGATGATAATCGTTTGCTTTTCAAAAATGTTGACTGGAGCAAAACAAAAGCATACGCTTTAGGTCTTGGAAATATCTATATAAATGTAAAAGGAAGAGAAAAAGAGGGGATTGTAGAAGAGGGGAAGGAATACGAAGAAGTGGTAAATAAAATAGTCAATGAACTTCCAGAAATCGTTGACCCGGAAACAGGAGAACACCCTGTTTGTAAAGTTTACAGAAGAGAAGAAATTTATCAAAATTTTGACAGGAATCTCGTTCCTGATTTAAGAGTTTCAAACAATCCAGGCTACAGGGTTTCCTGGCAGACTTCACTTGGAGGTGTTCCCGACAATCTAATAACACCAAACCTTAAAGCATGGAGTGGCGACCATTGCTCTCTTGACCCTCAATGGGTAAGGGGAATGATAATCTCTAATAGAAAGATTAAAAATGTCCCCAATATTATAGATGTTGCACCATCAGTTCTATCTTTCTTTAAAGTTAACCATGAAGGGATGGAAGGAAAACCCTTTGAAATTAAGTAAAATTGTTATTGCCATCGCTGGAATTATTTTTTTTCTTCCTTTTTTCTCTGAGGAAGATATCGATGAGAAATTAAAAAGACTTGCCTCAGAAGTTGCTGAAATAGCCCAAAAAGAATCTGGAATAAAAGATCAACTTGCATTGCTTAAAAAGAGAGTCATGCTTTCTGAAACTACTTTAATTAAACTAAAAAGGGAAAAAGAAAAAGCTTTAGCTGAGCTTGATATTTTTAAGAAGGAAATGGAAAAATTTGAAGAAGAGGAAAATAAAGTTTTTTCATATTTCAAAAACAGAGTAAAAATTATGTATGTTGCAGGATTTTTAAGTGAATATAGAACCCTTTTTTCTATGGAGTCAACAGAAGATCTGCTTCAGGCGAACTTTCTTTTGAATTCCCTTGCTATGAAAGATAAAAAAGAGATTGAAAAACTAAAACAGATAAGAAGTGAAAAAGAAATCAGGGAGAAACAGCTTAAGGAAAAAATCCTTAAAATTGAGGAAATAGAAAGGGAAAGTTTGGTAGAAAAGGAAAAACTCTCGAGAGAGATACAAAAAACAAATGTTTTGTTCAATGAGATATCTCAAAACAGTGAAAAAGCAAGAAGAAATCTTGCCGAAACCATTGAAAATGCAAGGAAAATGGATTTGTATTTCAAAGACTTAAATTTTAAGAACAAAGTTGAAATGTATGGAAAAAATATCCTT
Organism: Thermoanaerobaculum aquaticum; assembly: GCA_020722885.1. GTDB lineage: Bacteria > Acidobacteriota > UBA4820 > UBA4820 > UBA4820 > UBA4820. Next base: position 17,103 of record DYJZ01000023.1, on the reverse strand, counting down.
CTTTTTAAGGGCAAACTTTCAAAACCGGTAAAAGGAAAAGTTATTCAGGGATTCGGGGACTATATCCATCCCAAATTTAAAACCAAACTTCCGCATACTGGAATCGATTATGAAGCGCCTTATGGCTCTTTAGTTCTTTCAATTTTTGATGGAGAAGTTGTATTTGCAGACTGGCTCAGCGGCTATGGGTTTACCGTTATTGTCAGTCATCCACAGGGATTCTATTCACTTTATAGTCATCTCGATAAGATAGAGGTAAAAAAAGGAGATGTTTTAAAAACAGGTGAGAGGCTTGGTCTGTCAGGAGGAGATCCAACAAAAAATTTCAGTGGAATATATTTTGAATTAAGGCAGGGAAAGGTTGCTATTGATCCTGTTCCCTGGTTCAGGGAGTAAGAAATGAAGAAAGTATATTTTGTCATTTTGTTTTCTTTTCTTTTTTTCCCTTCTTATGACACTTTAAGCGAGATTAATGACGAAAATTGGACAGTTTTTAATCAGGTTTACGTTCTTGTTAAAGAAAGTCATGTTGAAGGTAAAAAGAGTTCTGAAATAATATTGGGTGCCCTAAAGGGGCTTGCTAAAGCAACCGGTCCTGAAAGCGGATATGTTACTAAGGAAAAATATGCTTTAATAGAGGAAGCAAAAGAAATGGAATATCAGCTTCCCTTTTATATTACAAAGGAAGACGGTTTTGCAAGAGTTATTGCTCCTTTTGGGGGAAAGGATTTTGGTGTTGAAGTCGGAGATGTTCTTAAAAGCATTAACGGGACGGCAATCTTTGATTTAAGCTATCCGCAAACGATTGTTGAAATGAAGAAAAGCAATGAGTTAGAATTAAATTGTTCTTTTATGAAAAAGGGCACTCTCAAAGTTTTCGAAAAGAAAATAAGAGCGGCAAAATATGAGTCACCATCTATCATCAAGATAGATGAAAGAACGGCCGTTTTAAAAATTCCCTGTCTCGAAGTAGAAATTCCAAAAAATATTAAAGAATCTTTGATGAATATTTCAAAAGTAATTCTTGATTTAAGATTTTGTGCTTCGGACGATATTGAAAGCGCAATAAAATGGGCTGGTTTTTTGTTTGGCAAAGGAGAAGTAAAAGTTTCCTCCAAAGAGGGAGTAAGTAAAATAGAATTTGATGGAGAGGGAATTCTTTCAAACACAAACTGCTATATACTTATGGATTCTACTACCGCGAGAGGTGGTGAGGTTCTGGTATTGGTTGGGGGGCAAAAATTTAAAACCGCAGGAAGCGACTCATTTGGATTTGCTGCAAAGCATCAAATATTGACGATGAAAAACGGAGACAAACTTATTATCCTTAAAGGATATTTTCTTGACAAAAACGGTGAAGAGATAAAGGATAAACCGATTAAACCTGATATTGTAATTGATGACTTACCAAAAGAGATGGATAAAAAGAGTTATAATGAAATACTAAAAAAGCTAAATTAATATAAAAACTTTAGGAACTATATAAATTGGAAAATAAAAAAATTTCTTCCACTAAACCTAAAAAATCAACGCCGAGAAGAATTTACTTAAGAAGAAAGAAAAGAGCAAATTTCAGTCAATATATTCCCTCTTTGATTGTAGCATCTTTTATAGTAATTTTTCTTTTATGGAGAATTTTAGTATTGATTCCAAAGGTGAGAGAGAATAATCATGATTATTACAAACAAACTACTGCAAATGTGGAAAAAAGTGAGGCTAAATCGATTAAAAAGCACAATAAGAAAAAAGAAATAGCAAAGCAGGAAAACATTAAGGTTGAACCGAAGCGCGAAGAAATAGAAAAGTCTTCGCAAAAAGAGGGGGGGCAGGATTCAAAACTTAATAACAATGATTTGAGGAAAAAGGCAGAGAAAAAGGAGAAAGCGCCTTCCCTTCCAGAGAATAAAATCGCATTTTCAGAAGAAACTGAACAACAACCAAAGTGTGCAATAGTAATAGACGATGTTGGTAGCAGTATTGAACTTCTTAATTACGCCGTCAAAGTGCTTCCCAAAACAACTTCATTTGCAATTATTCCTTTCCAGAAATATTCAAAAGAAAGCGCAGAAATTCTTCATAGAGAAGGATTTCACATAATGTTGCATTCGCCAATGGAGGCTGAAGAAAAAGATATCTCTTACAATACTCCATATGTAATAAGATCCTCAATGACAAAAAAAGAGGTCAGACAAGCCCTTGAAAAACAAATTGAAGAAGTACCGTATGCTGAAGGAATGAACAACCATACTGGTTCAAAAGCAACAAAAGATCCTGATTTAATGAGGAGTGTTATGCTCTTTTCTAAAGAAAGGGGGCTCTTTTTCCTTGACAGCAGAACAACCCCCCTTACTGTTGCCTACAAGATTGCAATTGAGCAGGGGGTTAGAGCAGCTGAAAGAAAGATATTTATTGACAATGATAATAGGGATAGTGCTATTATATTAAAGGTGGACGAGCTTGCTTTGCTTGCAAAGAAGGATAAAAAAGCAGTGGCTATTGGGCATTTGAGGAGCAACACCATTAAAATTCTTGAAAGCAGAATACCCTACTGGCAGAAAAGGGGAGTGAAATTTATATCATTAAGTGATATTATTAAAGAGAATGGAAAAGGAAGTTAAAGTAAAAATCGGAAAATACCACATTGAAAGTCAGCTGGGCAGAGGGGCTATGGGGGTTGTTTATCTTGCCAGAGATCCAACCATCGGGAGAAGAGTTGCTATAAAATGCATACACATCCCACAGGGTATTGACGATGACAAGATTAAGGAGTTTAGAGAAAGGTTTTTGCGCGAGGCAAGAGCTGCAGGGGTGATGAGCCATCCAAATATAGTCACTGTTTACGAGGCTGACGAGGGCTCATCAAACCATCCACCTTTTATTGCAATGGAGTACATTGATGGTGAAACATGGAACAAGAAAATCAAAAGAGGCGAAAAAATTCCTCCGGATCTCCTTTTCCCTGCTCTAAAAGAAATTGCCTCCGCTCTGGATTATGCCCACAAGTTGAATGTAATTCACAGGGATATAAAGCCAGGAAATATAATACAGACATCGGATAACAGAATAAAATTGATGGATTTTGGCATTGCGAAAGTTCCTACCTCAGAGTTAACGAGAGAGGGCCAATTTTTAGGAACCCCTGCCTATATGTCACCAGAACAGGTTTTAGGGAAAACTGTTGATAGAACCTGCGATCTTTTTTCTCTCGGAGTGGTCGCTTACGAGATGATTTCAGGTAAAAAGCCCTTTGATGGAGATGATATAGCCGTTGTATTGAACAAAATAGTTAATGAGGAGCCCCACGATTTAAGGGAACTTAGCCCGGAGGTTTCGAAAGAAGCATGGGCAATCATTAAAAAACTTTTGAAGAAGAAACCTGAAGAAAGATATCAAAATGCTGAAGAATTGATAGCAGACATTGATGCTTATCTTGCAGGAGCACTCCCACCCTACGCGCAGGATCTTGTTGAAAAAACAGTTCCTCCTCTGGAAGCAACACCCCAGAAGATTTCTCAAAAAGATAAGCCTCTTCCCAAACCTTTTCTTTTTACGGTTGGGGCAGTTGTCTTGCTTGCATTGGCTGGAATAGTAATTCTTGTTTTTTCATTGAGTAAGGAAAAGAAAAGATATGACTATTCCGTTGTGCTTCCGGATGAAATAGTTAATGTTGCCCCAAAAGATGCTCCACAAGAGGAAGAAAAAGTTGCAGAAGATTTGAAAAGCGTTGAAGCAGAAACTAAAAATAGTTTTGAACCAGAAACAAAAAAAGAGCCTTCTCCAACTTTAGTTCAGGGAAAGCCAAAACCAAAACCACAGCAAAAAATCACTCCTCCGCAACCTTCAAACGAATTGAAACCAGATCAGAATGTTAACCAGCCAAAAAGTGTGCCGAAGCAGCAAGCAGTTTTGAATTTCTTTTTTGATTTTGGTGGAACATTGAAAGGTTCTGGAGAAATATACATTGATGATAAGGTCGCAAAGACAAAGAGAGTGGAAAAAGGATTTTTTGAGAAAAAGCAGATATGGAATGAAACAATTCAGGTTCCAGAAGGAAAACACAAAATAAAGGTTGTTTACAGAGGAGATATATCCGGCGTTTTTGGAACAACCGTAGAAGAGCATCAATTTACGGCTGGCAAGACTACCATTTTAAAAATAAAAATTCATAAAGGAAAAAAAGTTCCTGTTTTTGAATGGAGCGAATAATTGGAACGATACTTTAAATCAAAAGCTCCTGCCAAAATAAATTTATATTTAGATGTCGGGAAAATCAGAAAAGATGGTTACCACGAAATAACTACAATCTACCAGAGCATAAGACTGTCAGATACTCTTTTTTTTAAAGTAATTAAAAATGGTATAGAAATTGAGTGCGACAATAAGGATATTCCGCTTAATGAAGACAACCTGATTTATAAAAGTGCGAAGGAATTTTTCAATTTTACGAAGATTAAAAAAGGGATTAAAGTTTTAATAAAAAAAAGAATTCCTGCAAAAGGTGGGCTTGGAGGAGGAAGTTCTGATGCTGCTGTCACTCTCTTTGCCTTAAACAAAATATTTAAAAAAAATCTTACTCTAAACCAACTCACAGCAATTGGAGAAAAGATAGGAAGCGATGTCCCATTTTTTCTATATGGAGGAACGGCTCTTGGCTATGGTAAGGGAGAAAAAATCATTCCTTTAAAAGATTTTAACCGTCTCTATTTAATTGTCGGCTTTCCAGGGAAAGGCATTTCTACCAGAGAAGCATATAAAGAAATTGACAGGGTGTTGACAGGAAACATTTCAAGACTTAAAATAATAGAGCCCGTTAGAAAATATCTGACGGGTGATTTTAGAAAGGAAGATATGTTTAACAGATTTGAAGAGGTTGTCAAAAACAGTGAGATTCTTGAGTACAGGGATAATCTTATCAAATCTGGAGCGGAAAAGGTTATGCTGTGTGGCTCTGGTTCAACATGGTTTGGAATTTACAGTGATAGAACAAAATTAAAAAGCGCTTTTGAAAGATTGTCTGCTCAGGGCAACTGGGCAGCAACTTCTACTTTGAAAAGGAGAGAATTCTTAAGATTTATTACACCAACTAACGTGAAGAAGGAGAGTATCAGATGAAGATCACCGAAGTGCGTATCAGAACAGTAGCAGGAGACAAACTAAAAGCGTATGCCAGCGTAACATTTGATGAATGTTTTCTCGTAACGGACATCAAAGTAATTGAAGGACCTAAAGGGCTGTTCCTTTCCATGCCAAGCAAAAAAAAGAAGGATGGGAAATTTAGAGATATCGCCCATCCTCTTAACACTGATTTCAGAAAGATGATGGAAGACACAGTCATTGCTGAATACAAGAAGGCTTTGGCAAACCCTGAGGCTAATGCAGGAAAAGATAATCCTCAAGGTTAATATTTAGGTTTTAATTCCCCAAAAGGGGAGACAATTTATTTTTTTATCGTCGTGCCCCTGTAGCTCAGTCGGTAGAGCGAGGGACTGAAAATCCCTGCGTCGGTGGTTCAATTCCGCCCGGGGGCACCATTTTTTTCTAATTTTATCTTTTTAAAAACGAAACATCCAAACATCAAATTGCATTTATTCATTTCTTCTGGTAAATTATTATCTTTATGAGGATATGTAATGGACGAAAAAGAAAATTTTAAAGTAACCTGCCCTCATTGCAAAGCGATTCTCGAAATTGATTCGGGAAGTAAAGTTGTTGTCTCTTCTGAAGCACCGCCTGTCCAGAAAGAGGGGCTTTCTTTTGAGGAGAGAATGAAAAAACTTCAGGAGGAGAAAAAAATTGCAGAGGCAAAATTTGAAGAATCGGTAAGAACTGAAAAGAGTAAAAAAGAGATACTCGAAAAGAAGTTTAAAGAACTTTCAGAAAAAGCAAAAGAATCAAAAGATACTCCATTTAAGAAAGAAATTGATCTTGACTGACGGAGGGAAAAAATGAAAACTGCAAAAGTTCTGATTGCGATTTTATTGGTAGCATTAGTTGTTATTGCCTGCGGGAAAAAGAAGCCTGGCCCGCCGAAAGAAATGGACTCTTTCGCCTGCAATGATCCTGAAAGAGTGCTGGCAAAGGAATATGTCGTTCTTGACAAAAGCACATCTTCTGACGGAAACGGTTCACTGAAAATCGAGACAAAAGAGCCTGTTACCGTAAGGTTTTATGAAGTGAAATTCCCCGGTGAGAACTCTAAATACACTTTCAAAGTAAAGGTGAAAACTCAAGGGCTAAAAGATTCTGCATATCTGACAATGGATATAAATTATCCCAATGGAGGAAAGCAAAGCGTTCAGGCTGAAACAAATGACTATCTGTATGGAGATAACGATTGGACGCAAATGTCGATAACAATTTCAGGGCCAAATCAAAAAGCAGCTTCAGTTGTTCTGAATGTGGTTCTTACTGATGAGGGCACTGCCTGGGTTGATGATTTGCATCTGATAGTGACACCTCTCGGATAAATGGCTTATAAGTTAACTGTATATCATAGCCCGGATTCTGACGATGCCTTTATGTTTTATGCTTTAACTGAAGGCATTATCAAAGACGACAATATTGAAATTGACCTTCGGTTAAAGGATATTCAATCTCTAAATGAAATGGCTTTAAGAAACGAAGTTGAGGTAAGTGCAATTTCTTTTCACGCTTACTCATACATTTTCAAAAACTACCACCTTCTTTCCTGTGGGGCATCATTTGGTGATGGTTATGGACCTAAAATAGTAGCAACAAAGAACTATTCTCTTGAGGATTTGAAAGGGAAAAAAATAGCAGTTCCGGGGCAATACACATCTGCAGCTCTTGTTTTCAGAATGCTGAATTTGGAATGTAAAGAGATTATGGTTCCATTTGACAAAGTTGGTGAGGCAGTCAAAGAGGGTTCGGTGGATGCTGGAATTTTGATACACGAAGGACAGCTCACTTACGAAAGAGAAGGTTTTTTTCTTGTAAAAGATCTGGGTGAATGGTGGAAGGAAAAGACAGGTTTTCCGCTTCCTCTGGGAGGAAATGTTATTAAAAAGGACCTTCCTTCTTACATCATTGAAAAATTTCCTGAAATGATGAAGAAATCGATTGAATTTTCGCTAACAAATAAAAAGGAGGCTCTCGAGTTTGCCAGACATTTTGGAAGGAACATAACCGATCGGGAGGCGGAAAAATTTGTATCAATGTATGTCAATCACTGGACAGTGAATTACGGAGATAAAGGAAAAAAGGCAGTAGATATCTTTCTTGAAAGGGCTTATGAAATGAAACTTGTTCCCGAAAGACCCGTTGTTTCCTTTTTATAAAGGAGTAAATTTGACAGAAGCCACTGTAACTGTTGCATAATATATACTGGAGGCGGGATGAAGCCAAAGATTCTTGTTGTAGAAGATTCGGGTCCAATGAGAAGCCTGATTGCAGCCGCACTTGAGGAGCATCTTGATGTTGATGTTTATGAGGCTGAAAGCGGTTTTGCTGCCCTTAAACTAATACCTGAAAACATATTTTCTGTAATAGTTACAGACATAAACATGCCAGACATAAACGGTCTTGAATTAATTTCATTTTTGAGGCAGCATCCTAACTATAAGACCGTTCCCATTGTTATAATTTCAACTGAAGGGGCTGAAGAAGATAGAAAAAGGGGAATTGAGATAGGCGCAAACAGCTATCTTGTGAAACCGTTTACTGAAGGACAGCTTGTCACAGCTGTTCAGCAGTTCTTGTCATAGAGAGGCGAAATGGGCAAGACGCAAGAAAAGGCGATTAAAGATTTTATATCAGAAGCAGAGGAAATTCTTGAATCTTTAAGCGAGGATGTTGAACAGGCGTATGAACAGTTTGAGAAAACTTCAAAAATAAGGCCCGACCTTGTTAACAAAATTTTTAGGGAGATGCATTCACTCAAAGGTCTTGCTTCAATGCTCTCCCTTGAAAAAATTACGACAGTCAGCCATGATATGGAAAGTCTTCTTGACAGGGTTCGAATGGGAAAGACCAAATTTACCAAAGAGATCTTTTCTATACTCGATGAAACTAAAAAGATTTTAAGAAATCTTGTTGTTGATGTGGGAAAGGGGCAGGAAAAAACCGATCCTCTTCCGCTTCTTAATAGAATAGCTTCTGCACTTGGATCAGAGCCTGCCAAACAGAAGCAGACAAAAAAAACGCTTAAACTCACCGAAGAAACCTTAAAATCTCTTACTGAGTACGAAGAGCACAGATTAAAAGAAAATCTTGAAGAAGGAAACAAAATTTACGGAATAAAAGTTGGGTTTGATTTTTCTGATTTTGATACGAGATTAAGAGCCCTGACTGAGGTTTTAAACAATAATGGAGAAGTCATAAGCACTCTTCCCCTTGTAGAACCTTCTCTTCCCGAAGGAATTCACTTTCGGCTTCTATTTGGGACACAATTGGATTTTGAAGCGGTGGAGGCACTTGTTGCTTCTGCTAACGGAATGGTTGAAAATCTTCTGGAAACAAAAGAAGTTTTAGAAGAGGATAAAAAAGAAACAAGTGCTAAAGTAGAAAAAAGAGAACAAATAGAGGAAGAGATTGGTGAACCTCTAAAGGATGATGAAATTAAATCACTCTCAGAGGAGTCGGAAGACATCAAGGGAATTTCCAATAGTGTAAAAGTTGACATAGCCAAACTTGATGAGGTAATGGGGCTTGTAGGCGAGCTTGGAATAATAAAAACTTCATTCAAGAAAATTGCAGAAAATATTTCTGGAAGAAGCGATTTAGAGGATATACACCGTGATATGAGTCGCCACCTACGCTCTATGGAAAAGAAACTTGAAGATCTCCAGAGGTCAATCATTGATATAAGAATGGTTCCAATTGGGCAGATCTTTTCAAAACTCAACAGAACAGCGAGAAGAATAGCGAGAGGATTTGGAAAAGAAATCTCTATTGAGATGTTTGGTGGTGAGACAGAACTTGACAAAAGGATTATGGATGAACTGGTTACTCCCCTTGTTCATATCATAAGAAACGCCATCGACCACGGAATTGAAACCTCTTCTGAAAGACTGAAAATTGGTAAGCCAGTTGAAGGGCTCCTTTCTATTTCTGCCTTCCATAGAGGAAATGCAATAGTGATAGAAGTTACTGACGATGGAAGGGGGCTTGATTATGAGAAAATCAAAGAAGCGGCTATAAAAAAGGGTATCATAGCTGAAGGTATTTCTCTGTCGCCAGAGGATTGCCTTGAATTGATATTCCAGCCAGGCTTTTCTTCTTCCGATAAAGTAACTGAAGTTTCTGGTAGGGGAGTTGGGCTTGATGTTGTGAAGACAACAGTTGAAAAACTCAAAGGATCTGTTTCTATCTGGACAGAGAAAGGAAAAGGAACCACTTTTCAGATTGTTTTACCAATAACACTTGCAATAATTCAGTCTTTGATTGTGAAATGTGCCAATCAGCATTTTGCAATACCTATTTCTTCGATAATCGAGAGTTTCAAAATCAAAGAAAGCGATATTGAATATGTTGACCAAAAGGAAGTTTACAACTTAAGAGGCATAACACTTCCGATTTTGAGACTTGAAAAGCGCTTTGATTTAAAAGGGGAAGAAGAGCAAAAAGAAAATGATACGCTTTTTGTGGTTGTTGCCAAAAGAGGCGACAGGGCTGCGGGAATAGTTGTTGATGACCTGATGGGGGAGCAGGAGACGGTTATCCACCCGATTGGCAAAAGACTTGGTGGGCTTCCAGGAATAGCAGGAGCAACTGAGGTTGGAGAAAATCAAGTAATTCTTGTTATAGACACCGGTAGTCTTCTTGCACCAATAGAGGCGGTTCGTGTTTAGAGAATTTTACAATCTTAAAGAAAGACCGTTCGGCAAAACACCCGACCCCAGGTTTCTTTATCTTTCAAAAGAACACGAAGAAGCGCTGGCTCGTCTTGAATACGCCATAGAAGAAAGAGACATGGCAGTGCTCACGGGTGAAATCGGATCTGGAAAAACAACCATCTCAAGAGCCATAATGGATAGAAACGACAAAGACCACTTTATTCTGATAGTGAATCCAAGATTAAGTCCAAATCAACTGCTCAGAGAAATAGCAAGAAGGCTTGACCTTGAACCAAAATATTTTAGAAGCGACCTTCTGGAAGAAATTTCATCAAGGTTTATGGAACTTAATGAAGAGGGGAAAGCTGCTGTTTTAATAGTTGATGAAGCGCAGCTCATTCCCGGGAAACAGACATTTGACGAATTGAGGCTTCTTTCAAATTTCCAGCTTGACGATGCAAATTTAATTTCAATTATTCTTATTGGACAGCCGGAGCTTAAAGAAAGACTCAAGCATCCATCCTATGCAGCCTTGCGGCAAAGGATCGGTATGTGGTATCACTTAAGAAGTCTGAACGAAAAGGAAACTATCAATTACATAAAACACAGAATTAAAATAGCAGGAGGAGATTCTTCAATTTTTACTCTCGATGCTATGAAAGCAATTTTTGAAAAAACAAGAGGTGTTCCCCGTTTAATCAATTCTATTGCAACAAACGCCCTTTTAAGCGGTTTTGAAAAAGAGGAAAAACCTATTACCGTTGAAACGGTAAAGGAAGCTTCAACAGAGATTATGTTTTGATGTTTTTGGAAGAAAGACACATCAAATTTTTAGAGAAAAAAATAGGATATAAATTTAAAGATATTTTTTTTCTCAAACAAGCCCTTACCCATAGTTCTTACCTCAATAAAAAAAGCATTGAAAATATTCAATCAAATGAGAGACTCGAATTTTTAGGCGATTCTCTTCTCGGTTTTATGGTAGCAAAAATAATTTTTGAGCTTTTTCCCACAGAGAATGAAGGAATTATTTCAAAAATCAAGGGGTATTGGATTTCGTCAAAAGCACTTTCTAAGATTGCAAATGAAATTGGAATAGACAAAGCCATACTTCTTGGAGAAGGAGAGGAAAAAAGTGGCGGAAGAAGAAACGGTAAAAATCTTTCCAGTGCTTTTGAAGCGCTTGTTGCTGCCATTTACCTTGACGGTGGAATAAAGAAATCTGAAGCCTTCATTTCGAGGATATTTAAAAAAAGAATAAAAAAGATTAACAAAGAGGTTATGCTTTACGATTATAAGACAAGGTTGCAGGAAAATTATCAGGAAAAATACAAAGATACACCAGTATATAATACAAAGCTTTCTGGAGAAATTTTTGAATCAAAAGTTTTTTTTGATGGTAAAACCATTGGTTGTGGAAAAGGATCGAGCAAAAAGAATGCAGAACAGGAAGCGGCAAGAGTTGCTCTAAACAAATTGGAAAAAGTTGATAATAGAAAGAGAGGTAGATAATGTTTCGAAAGTTTTCTTTTTTGGTGGTGCTGTTGTTTCTATTACAAATTTTTGTTTTTTCCCAGAGTGAAGGAGATAGCACTTTTAATCTTTTAAATTCTATTACAAAAGAAAAATATCCTGACGCAAATGTTGTAATTGTACTTGATGAGACAAATGTTGATGTTGAAGAATCGGGCTTGTCTCATGTAAATAAGAGGCAGATTATAAAAATTCTAACTGAAGACGGTTGCAGGGATTTTTCAACTTTTCGTCTCGATTACGACCCGGCCTCCTCTTATGCTGAAATAAAATCCATAAGAATTTTTAGAAAAGATGGGAAAGAAGAGGAGATACCTTCTGATTCCTTTTTAGATCTTCCTCAGCCCCAGTCAATGATCTACTGGGGACCGAGGATGAAACTTGCATCAATCCCTCTTCTAAACCCGGGAGATGGAATAGAGTTAAAAACATACTCAAAAGGTTTTGTAATAGCATATTTAACAAATGGGCAGAGCGCTGCTTCTTCTGATGATGAAAGATACATACCTCCAATGAGGGGTCACTATTACGATGTGGTTCTATTTCAGAGCGATAATCCAATAGTCAAAAAGAGCTACACCGTTTCGCTTCCTAAGAACAAACTTTTAAACGCAAAAGTTTTTAAGGGAGAAATTTCTTTTGAAACTAAATATGATAAAGACAGAGTCTATTACAAATTCTCAAAAGAGAATGTTGAGCCAATAAAAAGAGAACCAGCAATGGTGGAAGACACCGATGCAATGCCGAAAGTTGTTCTTGCTACAGTTGAAGACTGGCCCCAAAAATCAAGGTGGTTTTACGAAGTTAACGAAAAGGCGAAAGCCTTTGAATGGAATGATGAAATAGCTAGAGAGGTTGAAAAAATTACAAAAGGGCTTAAAACAGATGATGAAAAGAGAAAAGCCCTCCTTGCGTGGGTGGCAAGGCAGATAAGATATTCAGGAATATCAATGGGAAAAGGAGAAGGTTACACTCTTCATCCTGGAATTATGACATTCAATGACAGGGCTGGCGTATGCAAAGACATAGCAGGGATGCTCGTTACGATGCTGAGGTGTGCAGGGTACAAAACATATCCTGCAATGACTATGGCAGGAGCAAAAGTTGAAGATATCCCTGCTGATCAGTTCAACCATTGCGTTGTTGCAGTAGAACTTTCTCCGGGCAATTACAAACTTTACGATCCTACCTGGTGTCCTTTCAGCAGAGAAGTATGGTCGTCAGCCGAAAAACCGCAGAATTATGTTATTGGAAAAGAAAAAGGGGAGGTTTTGATGGAAACTCCACCTGCCCCTCCTGAAGATAATTTCATTAAAGTCGTTTCAACGGGAACATTTGACCTTGAAGGAAATTATGAGGGAAAAATGAGAATAACTGGAGGGGCTTACAGCGAAACGAATTTAGTTTGGATTGTGACTTTTAGTGACAGAGGAGAACTTAAAGCAACCTTTGAAGGGTGGGTGAAGAAAATTTCTCCTCAAGCTGAGTTACTTTCCTTTGTCACGGAAGACCCTGTTGATGTAAACAAACCGTTTTTTATTGAACTTAAGTTCAAAATTCCCAATTTTGGAGTTAAAGGAGACAACGGCTTCTATTTCGTTTCTCCTGCTGCTCAAAACATTCTTTCAAACAGAAGACTTACAGACTTTGTATCTGCAATAAAAGGGGACAAAAGGCAGTACGACATTTTTTTAAGAGCAACACGGAAGTTCATCTTTGAAGAATCTATTACTTTTCCAGCAGTTGCAAGGACAAAAATTAACCAGGAAGGTAAAAAGGTGGATGGGGAGGCTTCTTCGTTTGAAGCTAAAGCATCCATAAATGGGAAAACATTTGAGCTTAAAGAAACTTTCACAGTAAAAAAGAAAATTGTCCCTGCCCAAAATTATCAGAATCTCAAAGAATCATATGAGGCGATGAAAGATTTTGGTGCAATAAGATACAGGTTTTCATATTAGGAGTTAAAAATGAAAAAAGGAAGAATTTCCATTTTATTTTTTGTTTTACTATTCTCTGTTTTAACTTTCTCTGAGTCGCCATATTTAAATACTCCAACGGCTAAAGATTATCCAGATGCTGATGCTATAGTTCTTAAAGAGAAAACAACATATTTACTTGAAAATGATGGAAGAATCATAGAAAAAGTTTTCCGCGTCGAAAAAGTTTTGACCTATGAGGGACTTGACCACATAGGGGATCCACTGATTTCCTTTGATAAATCAAATCAAACTCTTGAAATAAAAAGGTTGAGGACTTACACAAAAGAGGGAAAAATCATAGATGCCAAAAGTAATTCATTCAACGAAATGACACCTTTTGCACTTGAAAAGTCTCCCGATTATACAAACATAAGGCAGATGGTTTTGACAAAAGTTGGAATGGATATTGATGCCGTTGTTGAAACAGAATATGAAATAAAAGATACAAAACCAGTTAAAAGAAACCTTGAAAAAGTGATAATAGTAAGAGAAGATATTCCTGTTCTTGAAAAAGAATTTGAGATAGTAATTCCTTCTTCAAAGGAATTGAAAATAAAAGTTTTTAACAGCAGTGAAAAGATTTCAACTAAGGAGGAAGAGGGAAAGAAAATTTATGCTGTTACTTTCAGAAATCTTCCCCGTTTGTATTCTTCTGAATGTCACAACGGCGAAGAATATTTAGCTCCCCTTCTTATCTTTTCCACAGCTACAAGCTGGGGGGAACATTCGAGAGTTTTAATGGAAAAAATTTTGAAAAGTCAACAGGAAAAACCACAGGCTCTCAAAGATAAGGTCTCTGAACTTACCGAAAAAAGTGTATCTCTTTATGAAAAAGTAAGAGAGATTCACGATTATGTTGTGTCAAAATATAGAACCATTGCTTGGTCTATGAGTTATTTTGATTATTCTCCAAGAGATGTTACAAGGATCTTTGCAACAAGGTATGGAAACATTTTAGACAAGGCTGTTCTTCTTTGCTCGATGCTTGAAACACTTGGACTAAAACCCCAATACTATCTTTTTTCTGAAAAACCTCTTCCTGAGAATTTTCAAGAGGTTCCATCTCTTTCTCTTTTTGATACAGTTCTTCTTTCAGTGGAAATTGATGGAAGGACTCTCTTTTTAAATCCATGCATTTCTCTAAATGAATTTTCAAGCGGTAATGTTTCCGGGAAAACAGTTTTAAAGCTAAATGGAAGTGAAAACCCCTTAAGTGTTATCCCATCAGAGCAAGGAAGAAATAAAATATCTTTCAAAAGCTTTTTGGAGCCACTTCAAAACTTTAAAATGAAAGGGATGTCTTCAATATCGATAAGTGGAAACTATGTGAATTATGAAAGCTTCCTGAAAAATGGAATTGAAACGGAATTGACCTCCTTCATCCAGTCGATTATTTTGGGTGCCGATGAAGTGAAAATTACTGTTGTAGAATTTACTCAGGATAAAATAGAAGCAACAGGCACCTTTACTCTCGACCTGAAAAAAGAGAGCGAATCTAAAAAAGTTTTTGCAGATTTTTCGACATCAATTCCTGAAATTTCTCTTCTAAGGAGTTTTAAAGGAAAAAGCAAAAGGGAGCTTCCTAAACTTCTTCCTTTTAGTGGTCAGGAATTTTATGAAATATCGTTTTCTATTCCAGAGGAGATGAAAAATTTCAATCTTCCAGAAGGTATTGAAAGCAAAAAAGATGGAGTAACCATTTATCAGAAAGCTAAATCAGATGGAAACAAAATTACAATTTCTTTCGGCTGTGATCTTACTAAAAATGTAATTATTCCTGAAGTCTATGAAGAGACAGCAAAAGCTTATAATAATTTTTTATCAGACTCTTCAAGGACAATCATTTTTGAGGAGAAAAAGAAGTAGCTGGAAAAATTTTATTGAAAATACCCCATTTTATTGATTAGATTTTTTACTCGTCCTTAAAATAGATGGGGGTTGAAATGACTCCATCAGGGGGATAATCCGTATAACTCGGGTTTCCCTGCGCGTTAATGTGCATATAAATAATTCTATATGTTGGTTGCTTGTTTTTTTGACTTAAGTAGAATCTATTGTAATCTGAAGGAGAAGCGAGTAAATTTTTTGCTTTTTCGATAAGTTCGGGTTTCCCATACTTATCAAGAATTCTGAAAACATATCTTACCGTTTCTGAATAAGGAGGGATTTTATTGCTGTATTTTAAAACAGCATTTTCCCCCGCGTTGTATCCAGCAAGAACAAGAGGAACATTGTTGTCAAAAAAATCGAAAAGAAAAGAGAGAAAAGCAGTTCCTGCCTCAATATTATCGTCAAGGTTCCATACATTTTTTGCTCCAAACCTTTTTGCAGTATCAGGTATTAACTGCATAAGTCCTATAGCTCCCTTTTTTGAAACAACATTGTGTCTGAACCCCGATTCTGTCTCTATAAGAGCGCAAACAAGTTTGTAATCAAGAGCTTTTCTCTGACAGGCATTCAGGACTTTTTTCTTGATCAGGTCTTTTTCTTCCTTAGTTATTTGTGGAAGAACAACACTTTTTGATGAAGACTTTGTTTCCTTTTTAGTCTCATTTTTTGAATTTGTTATTAAAATGTTTCCCTGAGCATCTTTTTCTAACCTTACCTGAGAAAAGGAAAAAAGATAAAATAGTAAAAAGAAAACAGTTAAAAATCTCATTTTAGTTTCAGCCTTTCCAAATCGAGAAGCTGTCCGCAGGCAGCGTTTATATCTTTACCCCGTGATTTTCTGATGGTAGTTGAAATTCTATTTTCAGAAAGAATGTCCTGAATTCTTACCATCTCTTTTTCTTCTGCTGCCTTGAAATTCAAAAGTGGATGTTCATTGAATTGAATTAAATTAACCTTCACCTTTAGCCCTTTACAGAATTTCACAAGTGCCTCTATATCTTCTTTATGGTCATTAAAATCTTTCAAAACAACATATTCTAAGGAGACAGGTTCCCTCCCTTTTCTTGAGTTATTCTGCAAAAGGTTTCTTAATTCTATGAGTGAAAGGACGCTTTTAGATGGAATAAGAGCATTTCTTTTCTCCTGAATGGCTGAGTGGAGAGATATTGCAAGGAGGGGCATCCTTTCGTCACCAAGATACCTCTCAAGTATTTCTTTGATTCCCACTGTGGATACTGTTATTCTTCTTCTAGATATGGCAAGCCCTTCACAGTCTGTAATTATTGAAAGCGCTTTGCAGAGGTTTGAATAATTAAGAAGTGGCTCACCCATACCCATTACTACAATGTTGTATGATTTACCAAATAGCGAGAATTTATTTTCAAGTATTATTATTTGAGAGATAATCTCTGCGACTTCAAGGTTCCTGAAATATCCTCCCTTTCCCGTAAGGCAGAATTTGCAATTCAAGGGACATCCAGCTTGAGAAGAGATGCACAATGTTATTCTTTTTCCCTGAGGGATATAAACGCATTCAATTTTGTTTCCATCTTTAAGTTCAAGAAGAAGTTTTTCTGTTCCGTCAGAACTTGCTCTCTCTTTTTTAACTGTAGGGAGAGAGAAATCGAAATCTTCGCTTACTGCCTTTCTGAAGGAGATTGGAAGTGAGCTCCACTTTGATGGGTTAAGTTCTCTCCTGTTGTAAAGCCAGATGTAAGCATCACGTGCTTGAAAACTTTTCAATCCTCTAAAATCACCATAGGAAAGTAGAAAATCCCTGTCTAATCCCAGAATGTTTTCCTTAAGTTTCTTTCGAAATGCTTTTGCTTCCATAGACTTATATTATATTTTGATAATAAAAAGATGTCAAAAGACTTGTAGAAGTCCACAACATTTGAGACTTTTTG
>DYJZ01000022.1 GCA_020722885.1 Thermoanaerobaculum aquaticum | reverse complement strand
GTTTCCCACAATTCCCACAGCCTCTACTAACTAAACTTATAACAGGACATTTTTATTTAATTAATTTATGGGACATTTCTAAATAGTCCTGACAGGGGCAACTTTAAACAAAGAAAAGTGCACTTATTTTGAATATTATGCTATTCTTATCAGCGGAGGCGTAGCAATGAAGGATTTAATTCATCTTTTTCCGCCAGAAGCACTAAAAATTGCTATGGTTCTTCTTCTCTCTTCCCTCATCGGAATTGAAAGAGAGGAGCATAAATCAAAAGCAAGCTCTTACGCATTTGGCGGAGTAAGAACCTTTCCTCTTATAGGGCTGATTGGATATATGACTTCTTTTTTAACCAATTTAAATCCAGTTGGAATAGGAATAGGGTTGATTGTTGTTGGCGCTTTTCTCTTAATTTCATATTTACATAAGATTACAATCTCAGGAGAAGCGGGAGTTACAACGGAAATCTCCGGGCTCGTGACCTATCTTCTGGGACCCCTTGTTCACGGAGAGCATTACTGGGTAGCCACTTCAATCGTTGTTATTTCTGCACTTCTTCTTGAACTGAAAGAGGGCCTGGAAAATCTTACAAAGAAAATTGAGTCCGAAGAGATAGTTACTTTCACAAAATTTCTTCTGGTGACATTTGTAATTCTTCCAGTAGTCCCTGATCAAAACCTGACACCTTTCAATATTAATCCATTTAAAACATGGCTTGTTGTTGTTGCAGTTAGTGCCGTTTCTTACGGAAGTTATATTGTAAATAAACTCTTTAAAGGAAAGGGAGGAGCCCTCACCACTGCAATTTTGGGAGGAGCATACTCTTCAACAGCAACAACAATAGTGCTTTCAAGAAGATCAAAGGAAGAAATCATTCCCTACTACTTTTCAGGAAGCATTCTTCTTTCTTCGGCTATTATGTATCTACGTGTTTTTATCCTTGTTTTTGTTTTCAATCCCACTCTTTCAAAAAAAATTGTTGTTCCATGTTTTTCTCTGTTTATTATAGGAACTGTTTCCGGAATACTTTTTTCACGCATAAAAGAAGGAAAAGACCATAAAATTGAAAGAAAATATTCACCTAAAAACCCTCTCGACATAACTTCCGCGGTTGTTTTTGCATTGGTCTTTTTAATTGTCCTCATTTCGACAGATATTTTCGTAAATCTTCTCGGAAGTTCTCTTATTTATCTGCTTGCTACACTTTTAGGTTTTTCAGATGTTGATCCTTTTATTATGTCAATGACTCAGACAGCAGGAAAATCTTTTACACTTCAAGTGGGTGCAAGAGCAATTATTATAGCAGCTTCCTCCAACAATATTCTAAAGGGTATTTATGCATTGATATTTGGAGAAAAGAAAACAGGAGTTGTTAGTTTTGGTCTGCTTTGCCTTTATGCTTTAGTGGGCTTAGTTTTTCTCTTTTTTATTTAAAATTTGGACTGAGAATAAACATGGAAAAAAAGATAATTGAAAAACTTGAAAGTCTGGTTCAAAAACATTCGGAAATTGAAAAACAATTGTCAAAGACAGAGGTTATTCAAGATCAGGCGAAATTTAAAGAGCTTTCTATAGCATTTAGCGAACTTGTTGAGCCTGTCGAAACCTACAAATCTTACCAAAAGATGATCAAAGATTATGAGGAAGCCAGGAAGTGGGCACAGAGTGAAGATTCAGAATTGAGAACACTGGGAGAAGAGGAGAGTGCAAAACTTGAGGCAGAAATTAACAGACTCAAGCAGAAATTAAAAATGTTTCTTCTTCCTAAAGACCCCTACGACAAAAGAAATGTCATTCTTGAAATAAGGGCTGGAACAGGTGGAGAAGAGGCAGCACTATTTGCAGGTGATGTTTTCAGGATGTACTTCAGATATGCAGAAAAAATGGGGTGGCGATTGGAAGTTCTAAGCGACAACCCAACAGGATTGGGTGGATACAAAGAGGTTATCGCTTCAATTTCTGGCGAAAAAGTTTATTCCAGGCTGAAGTATGAAGGAGGAGTGCACAGAGTTCAAAGGGTTCCAGAAACTGAAAGTTCTGGAAGAATACACACAAGCGCCATAACTGTGGCTGTTCTTCCAGAAGCGGAGGAAATAGATATTCAAATTGACGAAAAGGACTTAAGGATAGACAGGTTCTGTTCCTCTGGTCCAGGAGGTCAGAGCGTCAATACAACTTACAGTGCGGTAAGAATTACACATATCCCTACAAACATAGTTGTCTCCTGTCAGGACGAAAAGAGCCAGATTAAAAACAAAGCAAAGGCACTTAAAATTTTGAGGTCAAGACTTCTTCAAATGGAAGAAGAGAAAAGAATGAATGAACTTTCCACCACGAGAAAGGAGATGGTAAAATCTGGCGATAGGTCTGAAAAAATTAGGACTTATAATTTTCCGCAAAATAGAGTAACAGACCACAGAATTGGCCTTACTCTTTATAGGTTAAGCGATGTTCTTAACGGAGAACTAAACCTTCTCCTTGACCCATTAATAAGCGCTATGGAAGCTCAAAGAATGGAAGAAGAGTTTTCCAGAGTCGTAGAGGGGTGATTTGCTTTGTTAAACAACTTATAAGTGATATAATGGAATATGATGATAGTTAACTAATATCGGGAGGAAATTATGTCTATTGAAAAAATTCACGATGTAATTATTTTTGGAACCGGGCTTGCTGGATTGAGAGCAGCCGTAGAGCTAAATATTAAAATGAAAGGAAAAGTTGACATTGCCCTCGTTTCAAAAGTTCAGGTTATGAGGTCTCATTCTGTTTGTGCTGAAGGTGGTACAGCCGCTGTCATGCGACCTGAAGAGGGTGATTCATTGCAACTCCACGCATGGGATACTGTGAAAGGTTCCGATTTTCTTGCCGATCAGGATGTCGTTGACAGGTTTGTTTCCCTTTCCCCTCAGGAAATAAAACTTCTTGAGCACTGGGGACTCCCGTGGTCGAGAAGGGATGATGGTCGAATAATGCAAAGACCCTTTGGTGGACACACATTTCCACGTGCCTGTATGGCTGCTGACAAGACAGGCTTTTTTGAAATGCAGGCGCTTTATGACCAACTACAAAGATACGCAACTATAACAAGATATGATGAAGGTTTTGTTACTTCTATTATTGTCGAAAATGGTCAATTTTCCGGATTGACCCTTTATAATCTACCAACAGGTGAATTTCTTCTTCTTAGGGGAAGGGCGCTTCTAATAGCAACTGGTGGGCTCGGAACTCTTTACGGTTTTACGACTTATTCCCAGACTGTTACCGGAGATGGACAGGCAATGGCATTCAGGGCAGGGCTTGCAATAGAAGACCCAGAATTTCTTCAGTTCCACCCGACCGGTCTTGTTCCTTCCGGAATTCTTATGACCGAAGGCTGCAGGGGCGAGGGAGGATACCTTAAAAACAGCAACGGTAAAAGATTTATGGATAAATACGCCCCAAAGATGATGGAGCTTGCCCCGAGGGACATAGTTTCTCGTTCTATAATGACTGAAATTCTTGAAGGAAAAGGATTCAAAGGACCGGATGGCCTTGATTATGTTCATCTTGATTTAACCCATCTTGGCGCAGATAAAATAAATAAAAGACTTCCACTTATAAGGGAAGTTTGTATGAAATTTTTAAATCTTGACCCGATAAAAGAGCCTATACCAATAAGGCCTGTCGCACACTATTCAATGGGCGGAATTGAAGCAGACATAGATGGAAAAACATCCATTGAGAATATATGGGCTGCAGGCGAAGTTGCCTGCCATTCGCTTCACGGAGGCAACAGACTCGGATGCAACTCAACTGCAGAATGCCTTGTATACGGAGAAATCACAGGCGGAGAAATCGCAAAATACATTTCGAAAAATCAGAGAATTCCAGATTCACCGAAGAAGGCAATGGAAGAAGAGGAAAAGAGAATTTTTGAGCATCTTTTAAACAAGGAAGGTAGTGAAAATCCATATATTATTAAAAAAGAACTCAGAAAGACAATGGATGAAACCGCAGGTGTCTTCAGAGAAGGTGCTCTTATGCAGAAAGGTCTTGATAAAATCAAAGGCTTGAAAGAACAGTTTAAAAAAGTGGTAATTAACGACAAATCAAAAATTTATAATTCCAATTTGATAAATGCTCTCGAAACGGAAAACTTGCTTGCTCTTGCCGAAATTCTTCTAATGGCTGCTATAAAAAGAGAAGAATCGAGAGGAGGCCATGCAAGAAGAGATTTTCCGAAAAGAGATGATGAAAAATTCCTGAAACATACTCTTGTTAAACTCAACAATGGCAAACCAGAAATCTCCTACAAACCAGTTAAAATAATACACTGGAAACCTGTTGAAAGAAAATATTGAGGAGGTACCATGGCAGAACTAAACCGTTATGACAATCGTCTTGGAATAATGGGATGGTTATTTAAAGGAAGATGGGGTTTGGAAAGATATCTCTACATACTCCACAGAGTAACTGGTTTATCAATACTATTTTACTTTCTTATGCACATAGTTGTAACCAGTTTGAGAGCTTTTGACATTTATCTCTGGGTTGAGGATGGTTTTTTCCATCAACCAATTTTTAGAGTAGGAGAATACCTCGTTTTCCTTGCGTTTGCATTTCACGCATTCAACGGCTTGAGGTTAGTTTTTGTTGAACTTGGCTTTGCAGTTGGAAAACCGATAGAGCCCGTTTATCCCTACAAAACGAGTCTTAAAACACAAAGACCTCTTTTTATTTTAATGATGATTTTTGCTTTTTTCCTTTTCGCTATGGGTACATACGAGTTTATTGTTTCAATTGGAAAAATGATTTCAGGAGGCTGATATGAAAGAGACTAAGTACTGGACTTTTCATATTTTAACGGGAATTGCCCTCATTTTTTTCCTTGGGTTTCATTTTCTATACACTCACATCGGAGGACTTATTTTCAAAGAATCAGACAATATATCGAGGGAACTTTCTCAGGCAAGGGATGCAAAGGTTTCATTTATGATCTTTTTCATTGTCCTCCTTGGACTTGGCCTTTACCATGGGCTTTACGGACTTAAAAACATTCTTTTTGAGATTTTTCCAGGTAAATCTATTCAAAAGGCAATTGCTATTGTGATAATTATTTTAGGAGTATGCCTATTTATATTCGGAAGTTACTCATCGCACCTTGCCCATAAAAATGTGGCTATTCAAAAAACGGAGGTAGGTTATGTCAAATGAAAAAATTATAAAATTTCACATTAGAAGATATGACCCATTGAAAGATGAAAAGCCATATTACAGAACCTATGATGTCCCTGTTAAAAAGGGAATGGTTGTCCTTGATGCCCTTCACTACATAAGAGAAAATCTTGATCCATCCCTTGCCTGGAGATACTCCTGCAGGATGGGAGTTTGTGGCTCCTGTGGAATGCTAATTAACGGAAGCCCCACCCTTGCCTGTAATACACAGATTTTCGATGTTTCAGAAACTGAAATCACAATCGGTCCTTTACCCAACTTCAAAATAATTAAAGACCTTGTCCCTGAACTTTCATCAATGTTTGAAAAGCACACCAAAATTATGCCCTTTATTGTCAGGGATGAAAAAGAACTCGATGACCCTGAGGGTGAATTTTACCTGAGCTCTGAACAACTTGAAGAATTTCTTCAGTTTACATACTGCATAAAGTGCGGATGTTGCATGGCTGCATGCCCCACACTTGCAACCGATCAAAATTACATAGGGCCTCAACCTCTTGCCCAGGCTCACAGATACAACAAAGACATGAGAGATGGAGGCAGAAAAAACAGAAATGAAATTACGGGCTCAAAAGATGGCGCATTTAAATGTCACTACGCTGGAGAATGTTCAAGAGTATGTCCAAAAGGTGTTGACCCGGCAAAAGCGATACAGATAATGAAAAGGCAGCTTGTGTTTGATTTCCTGAAAATAGCAAAAAAACAAAAGCCATGCGAAAAATTGATGGGACCAGGAAAAGGAGAAAAAAAGAATATTCCTCCTGCCCCACCATACACAGTTCAGGGATAATCAAATATATATTATGTTAATAAGTTTAATTGATTTTTATATGTTTTAAGGAGAAGCTATGAAAAAAGGTTTGTTGTTTTTAATGCTAACAGTAACTTCCATTTATCTATTTTCTCTTGAACCTGTAGGATTTTCCGTTTATTACAGCCTGTCATCTAATTTAAAACCACAACAGGAGAAATCAGTTGATATTCTAAATTTCCCTAAATCAAGTTTCATAAAAATTCATTTTAGCCAGCTCTATCTCAAAGAGAATGATCAAATTTCAGTAAAAGGAGAAAATGAAGAGCATTCCTTTTCAGGGCCCTTTAATGGAGAAACATGGCTTCCCTCTGTTTCTGGTGAAACAGTGGAAATCACCTTAAAAAAGTCGTTTGATTCCAATCCCTATTTTGTCATTGATGAAATTGGACTTGGATTTCCACAAAGTTCTTTAACAGTTGAAAGCATCTGTGAAAACGATGACAGAAGAAACGCAGTATGTTACGACTCATCAATGCAAAAGGCTGCTGATCCAGTTGGAAGAATGCTTTTTCAGTCAGGAGGAAGCTGGTATCTCTGCACAGGTTCTCTTATATCTGCTAACAGCCATTTTCTTACCAATAACCATTGTATTGCAGACCAGAGTGGTGCAACTTCTCTTGAAGTGTGGTGGAGATACCAGTCATCAACCTGCGACGGAACATCAGGACAAAAAGAATATGTTTCAACAGGGGCACAATTCATTACAACCAATGCAAGCCTTGATTTCACACTTCTTCAATTAACAGATACAAAACCTGTCCAAAGTTACGGTTTCATACCTATAGCAAATCGGCTACCCATTCAGGGCGAAAGAATCTGGATTCCACAACACGGTGGTGGCTCAATAAAGAGATTTGCAGTAGAGTCTGATATGGATGAGGGCGGATACGCTGTTGTTGATGATGATAATCTTGAGGGATGGATAGATAATTCTGATTTTGGATATTACGCAGACACAGAAGGTGGCTCATCTGGTTCGCCTGTTCTTGATTCTCAAAATAAACTTTTAGGAATTCACCATTTTGGTCTTCCTAATGGATACTCCTGTGGAACATATATGAATCAGGCAGTTAAAATTTCTTTGATTTATCCTCTTATTGCTGGCTACATTGGTGAACCTGTTCCACCAAATGTAACAAAAGTTTCAAAAGCAACAGACCCTTTTAGAATTATCATTCAAGGGGAAAATTTCCTGAATGGAATTGAAGTGTTTATTGGCCAGCAGGAAACTCCCTGGCCAAATGTATCATACAAAGGAGAAACAAAAATCGTTTTGAAAAAGGGTCAGTCATTAAAATCGCTTTTTCCCAAAGGAGAAACTGTCCAGATAAAACTCGTAAATCCTGATGGAGGAACTACATATACATCGTTTAAGAGGTAGGTAAAACCCTTCAGTAAAGGAAAGAATATGGCTGATTTAGAATTCTCCCCAGACTTTGAACTCAAAGGAATTGATGAAAAAGGAAATGAAATAGTCTGCTCACTTGATTCCCTTCTTAAAAATGAAAAAATCCTCGTAATCTATTTTTACCCGAAAGACAACACCCCTGGTTGCACCAGGGAAGCATGCGATTTCAGGGATAATTTCGAGCTATTAAAAGACAAAGCAACAGTAGTTGGAATAAGTGCAGACTCTATCGAAAGTCATAAGAAATTTAAGGAAAAATATGGTCTTCCATTTCCTCTTCTTTCAGACGAGGGAAAAACAGTAATAAAAAAATTCAAGTCATTTGGCAAAAAATCCCTCTATGGTAAAATAATTGAAGGGATCATAAGGTCAACTTTTATCATCGGAAATGACAAAAAAATTTTGAAACACTGGCACAAAGTCTCTCCCAAAGGACATGTTCAGGAAGTTCTGGAAGCACTTGCAAACATAAAAATAGAAAGTTAGCAATTTTTTATTTACCCTTTTTAAAAATATGGCTAAAATAAAAATCGGCATCACTTTTGTAGGGGTTCAGGCTTGAAGCAATTTGTTTAACTCCCTTATTTTCAATGAACCTACCGATTATTGAAAGAAGCAGTTTAATCCCCTCTGTTCGCATCACAGGGCTGTTTCTTTTCAATTTCAGTAAAAGGAATTGCTCCTCCATTAAAAGTGATACAAAAATGTTCTGAACAAGCCTTCCTTCAACGACCACAAATTTTAAAAGGACTTCTTTTTCAGAATTGTCAAGATAACAATTTTCATACTTAAATGATATATCTTTTGCTGGAATTGTAAATTCAAATGAGGGTGGTTCTTTCCATATTTCCCTTACATCAATTTTTGGTTCAAATTTTATGTGAGGCATCTATTTTTCCATATACAAAATAAAAAAGCTGTTTGTGCTCTTTAATCCACTTATTTTCATATCTTGTCCGCACACGGTAGGGTGAATTTAAAAGATATTTATCCGGGTGGCACATATTTTTAAGTTCGGGAACCTTTTTAATTTCGCTTTGAGAAAATTCCATAAGCACAGGATCGTCGGTAGCAAAATATAAAATTCCATTATCTTTTAATTTTCTTTCAGCAAGTTTAAAAAATTCTTCAGTTAAAATTCTTCTCTTCTGATGTCTTTTCTTAGGCCAGGGATCAGGAAAGTTGACATAAATTTTATCTGTACTTTTATCAGCAAAAAAAACCTGCATAATGACATAAGCATCGCCGCACAAAGGAATTATGTTATTTATATTGGTTTTTTTAATTCTATCTATCAATTTTCTCAACCCCTCGCCATACTTTTCAATTCCAACAAAGAGGGTTTCCTTTTCAATCAGAGCATTTGAGAAAAGAAACTCACCAAATCCAAAACCAACCTCGACTGCAATAGTTTTAAATTCTCCAAACTGGCTCAGGTCAAAAGGAAGTTCTTCCTCTTTCCACCAGTCCCCAATTTCAAAACGGGGGTTTGTTTCAAGGTAAGAAAAAACCATTTTTTGATTATATTCTTTTGCCAATGCAATCGTATTTAAATCCAATTTCTTTAGCATGAAATGGATCAAGGAGATTTCTTAAATCAACGATTACTGCATTTTTCATCACACCCTTTATCTCCTTTAAGTCAAGTGTCTTGAATTCGTTCCACTCGGTTGCTATCACAAGAACATCACAACCTTCGGCGCACTCCTTTGCACTATTACAAATCACAAGATTTTCTACCTCTTTAATGGCATTCACCGATGCTTCGGGGTCATAGGCTTTAATTTCGCACCCCACTTTTAAAAGTCTTCTGGCAACTTTTAGAGCAGGAGATTCTCTGACATCATCGGTTCCTCCTTTGAAAGCAAGACCCAAAAGAGCCACTTTTGCTTCCTCTTTTTTTTCTGATAGGTTTGATAAGATTTTCTCAACAACAAAATTTACCTGATCTTCATTTGCTTCTACTGCAGCCTCGACAACCTTCAATTTGCAATTATATTCATTTGCTGTTGATAAAAGCGCTTTTGTATCTTTGGGAAAGCAGGATCCTCCGTAACCCGGACCTGGAAGGAGAAAGGCTTTTCCTATTCTTTTATCCATCCCCATTCCTTCAGCAATTTTTGAAACATCCGCTCCACATTTTTCAGCAAGCCTTGCCATCTCATTTATGAAAGAAATTTTTACCGACAGAAAAGCGTTTGAGGCGTACTTTATTAGTTCTGCAGAGGTTCTGTTCGTAGTGATTATAGGAGCATTTGCCTTTCTCATCGGTTCGTATAAATCAAGCAGTACTTTCAGCCCCTTTGGATCGTCACATCCTATAACTATTCTATCTGGATTCATAAAATCTGATACAGCACAACCTTCCCTTAGAAATTCAGGGTTTGAAGCAACCGCAAAAGTATCCTTTGAATGGTACTTTGAAAGGTAATCTTCTATTTTTTTACCTGTCCCGACGGGAACGGTGCTTTTTGTTACAAGAACCTGATACGATTTGTGATTTTTTGAAAAGGTTTCAACTGCTGAAAAAACATATTTCATTTCCGCAGAACCATCATCTCTGGAAGGTGTTCCAACAGCAAGAAAAACAACATTCGCTTCGGAGATTGATTTTTCTCCTTTTACCTCAAAAAACAATCTTTTAGATTTCTGGTTTTTTTCAACAATTTCTTTCAACCCTGGCTCATAAATAGGGATTTCTCCCCTTTTTAAGAGAGCTATTTTTTCGGCATCAATATCCACACAGGTAACAAAAAGACCAAAATCAGAAAGACAGGCTCCTGTAACAAGTCCGACATAACCAGTCCCGATCACCACGACTCTCATCTGCTTTTCTCCTTTAAAAACCACTCAACAAATTTTTGAAGACCTTCCTCAATTTTTACTTTTGGTGAAAAATTTAGAAGTTTATTAGCTTTTGATACATCAGCATATGTTCTTATAACATCACCTTCCGGAATAGGTTTTTCAACAATTATTGCCTTTTTGCCGGTGATTTCTTCTGCAAGTGAAATGAGTCGGTTTAACTCAACTGTTCTTGAACCTCCTATGTTTATTATTTCGTAACCATCAACTCTTTGAGCTGCATTTGCAACACCGTCCACTATATCGTCTATATAAGTGTAATCTCTTTCCGTCTTTCCATCCCCATACTTTTCAAAGACCTCTTCTTTTATGATAGATTTAATAAGTTTGAAAATAGCCATATCGGGTCTCTGTCTTCTTCCATAGACAGTAAAAAACCTCAAGGCGTAGACATTAAAGCCGTAAATATGGTGATAAGTGTATAAGAGTGCTTCACACGCCTTTTTGCTTGCTGAATATGGAGATATAGGCCAATCTGCCATTCTGTCTTCTCTGAAAGGAATTTCGCTTTTATTTCCATAAACTGACGATGTAGAAGCGAAAACAATCTTCTTATGATTCGTTTCTTTCATTACTTCAAGTAGATTTAAAGTGGCAACATAATTTAGTTCAACATATTGTTGTGGTTCTAAAATTGACCTTCTTACCCCTCCCCTTCCTGCTAAATGAATAATGACATCAAACCCCTGCTCAAGAAGAGCTTTAATAGACGGTTTATCTCTTAAATCAATTTCAAGAAAATGAAAATTTTCAAAATCTTTTAATGTGGATAGATTCCTTACTTTTATTTCTTTTTGATAATACGAATCAAAATTGTCTATTCCAACAACTTCGTTTTTCTTTTCAAGAAGATATTCGCCGAGATTTGATCCTATAAAACCAGCAACTCCAGTAAGCAATATTTTCATTTTATTTTTTTCTCTTTCTTCTTTTCATCTTTTGCTGCCTCTTTTGCCTTTTTTTCAAGATACCACTTTACGACACCCGATTTTTGAATTCCTTTAGCGGCAAGGGAAAGTGATTCATAAACTTCCCTATCATTTATCAGTGCACCGACGCTTCCCTCACCCTTATCAACCTTTTTAAGTATAGAATCGATGCTATTACTAATTGAAAGAAGATTCTGTGCAAGTTCCTCTCCAAATTTTTCGTCAATAAAAAGTTTGTAGGCAAGCGAATTAGAATCTTTCATTGACTGAGAAAATTTTTCAAGAGCAGCAAAGAATTCTATCAGTGACTCTCTTGCCTCTTTTCCTTCCTTTAGCTCTGTAATTAAAAGCCCTAAAACTCCTCTTCCCTCTTCTATTCCTTTTATTATTTCATTGAAACTGTCAATTGACTCACGAAGTTTTTCAGCCGATTCATCTCCTTTCCCCTTCCCTACAAGAAGCCCTCCAGCAATCCCCTCACCGTTTTGGAGTCTTCTTGTAACAACATCAAGCGATTCTGCCGTTCTCCTAAAATGTTCAACAAGTTCATCGCTCAGCTTGGGATCGTTCATAATTCGTGCAAGAGGCCCTTCTTTGCTAATATGCGTAACCAGCTGGTTTACATTCTGGCTCAATTTATTTATAGAAGCCATAATATCCTGAGCACCTTCTCCGAGTTCTCTCAATGTAACCGGTTGATAAGACTTTATCTCCGATTTAGGAAGAATGTTAACAGGGTTTTTCGAAGGCTTATCTGTTTTCTCGAGCGAAATAAATTTGTCTCCAAGAAGCCCCATGCTTTTTACTACAGCCCTCGTATCTGAGTTTATCCTCGGAAGAATCGCAGAAGAAACTTTATATCTGACTTTCACAAGAGTATTTTCAGGATCCTCTGAAAAATCTAGCCCGGTAACCACTCCGACTTCTACCCCCTGAAACAAAACAACGCTCCCTTCTTTAAGTCCAGCAGCATCTTCAAACGTACTAAAAAATTCAATTTTTCGCTCAAAAATTCTCTGTTTGGATGTTATTCCGAGAATAGCGATTCCAAGGATAAATAGACCAAAGGCAACAAAGAATCCTATTTTTAAAGCAGAATCTTGTTTTTCAAGTCCCATTATCCTCACCTCCCATAATAAACTCTTTCAGGACATTGCTCCCGTTTTTTTGGGCTTCTATAATATCTCCATAAAAATTTATTACACCGTCATAAAGAAATGCAATCCTGTCTGCCACATATTTCATCGATTTGATGTCGTGGGTAACAACAACTGAAGTAATATTAAGCAACTCCTGCATTCTTCTTATAAGTTTGTTTATCTGATTTGCTGTTATGGGATCCAGACCTGCTGTCGGCTCGTCGTATAAAATGCACTTTGGTTCCGAAATTATAGACCTCGCTAAAGCCACTCTCTTTTTCATTCCTCCCGACAAATCCTGCGGAAAAAGTTTTCCAGCATCAATCAATCCAAGTATTCTCAATTTTTCTAAAACTCTTTTTTCAATTTCACTTTCAGAAACTCTCATCTCTCTTAATGGAAATGCAACATTGTCAAACACCGTCATAGAATCAAAAAGTGCTCCCCACTGAAACATATAGGATATCTTTTTTCTAACAGAAAACCACTCTTTTTCTGTATAGTCTGTCACCTCCTCACCCTCAACATAAATTTTACCTTCGTCTGGTCGAATCAATCCGATTATGGTTTTTAAAAGAACCGATTTTCCACTTCCTGAACCACCTAAAATTACAAGTGTTTTTCCTTCTTCAACCTCAAGATTGACCCCTTTCAAAACTTCTTTTAAGCCAAACGCTTTTTTTATCCCTGTACACTTAATAAAATGGTTCATATTTACTATAAAATCAGAAAGAGTTTTGTAAGGAAGAAATTTGATATTAAAATCGTAATTGCAGAATATACTACGGTTGCTGTTGTCGCTCTTCCTACTCCATCAGCTCCGCCCTGTGCTCTAAATCCGTTTCTGCAGGCTATCAAAGTTACAAATATTGCAAAGAAAAGTGTTTTCCCCAATCCTGAAAAGACATCATTGAATTTTAGCATTCTGAAAACGTGGTTCATATAGAATTTTCCACTTACATCAAGTTCAAGAGCCGATATAAAATATCCACCGATGACTCCCATCGCATTTGCAATTAGAACAAGAAGAGGAAGGCTTATGACAAATGCAATCACCCTCGGTGATACAAGTTTCTTAATGGGATCAGCCCCCATCGACCTTAAAGCGTCTATCTGCTCTGTAACATTCATTGTTCCAAGTTCAGCGGTAATTCCAGCACCAACCCTGCCTCCAACAAGAAGGCTTATAAGCGCTGGACCGAGCTCTCTTGTCATAGATACAGCAACGACTTCTCCAATATAGAGTTTTGCCCCAAATTCTTCAAGAGTGTAGGCGGTCTGTATCGCGAGAACCATTCCCACAAAAAGACCCGTTATCATAACAATATTCAATGATTGATTCCCCATCAAAACAATTTGATAAGAAATTTGAGAAATATCTGGTTTTGATGTAAAGATATATTTAAATGTCTTCAAACCAAGAAGAACAATTTCGCCAAACTCTTCTATTTTAGAAGATATTTTTTCAAATGCCATTTCTTCTGATTATTGTCTTGTAAAATACTGTTTTTCACTTTTGCATCCGCTTTGTGGATTAAAAACTTCAATTGTCACTGTGTCTCCCCTCCAGATTGTATCGAACATAGCACAGACAAGAGTTCCATCCTTTTTGTAGCGGGTAATTTGAGCAACACCATTTACGAGAATTTGAGAATCCTCCATAAACCCCTCTCCTTTTAACCTGAATCTGCGATTTTTTGCAACATACTTTATTTTTGTTATGGTAGGAGGAGTTCCATTGCAGGAAACAAGATAGGGATAAATTATGGGGTAGAGATACTGCATCTTTATACCTTTGTTTAAATCAGGGTCTTTGCATCCCTCATTTTCAGAAGTGAAAGTATGAAGAGCCACCACTTTGTTGTTTGAATCAAGGACAGGCGACCCGCTCGATCCTGCCTCCACATCAAGATTGTATCCTATTGCCTGATTGACCCTTACACCTTTTAGCCCCACTTCAAGAATAGTCGCTCCTCCATCAGAATCACTATGAACAGCAAATTTCTTTGGTCCACCGAGAGGATGCTGTGGAATCCAGATCGATTCTCCCTTTTCAAGTTCTCTATCATCAAGTTCAAGGTAACCGTACCTTGAAGCAGGATTGTCATATTTGAACTTAAGGATTGATATATCGGTACCGGGGTCCGAAGCTATAAGGTCTGCGGAACTCGAAACAGAGTCGTAGGAGGCACTCGAGCCCCCACAGGAAGAATTCTCATACCTCCACCAGACCTCAGCAGATTCTGCCGATTCCTGATCCTGGATACAGTGCTGATTTGTCACAAAAAGCCCATCAGCGGAAACAAGAAAACCTGTGCAGTAATAAAGAAACCCATCAATTTCAAACATTATTCTACCAACTTTGTCTCCAGCCTCCTTATATGTATTATCATAACACGAAGGGTCAAGGCGATCATCGTTTCCACAGATTCTTTCGGGAGTTTTTTCCAGATTTTCCTGAACTCCTATCCCTATTTTGTCAATTACGAGTTTTGCATCTTTACCATTTAGTTCTAAAAAGCATTTCTCTCCTGCAAGCGAGGGAAGATAAAGACTACCAGAAAAAGGTCCACTAAAGACAAAAAATTCGTGAGATTTGTCTCCGCTATAAAATTCAAGTGTGTCTCCTTCCGAAAGTTTAAGTTCTTTAAGATGAACTTTAATAAAAGATGCGCCTTCAAAATTTATCGGCAGAGCAGCACCACAACCCTCATCACTACACTCAAGACAGGCGCTGTATTTTACGACAATTCCTGCAATAGACTGAGAATGAGCAAACAAAGGCAAAAGCAAAAAAATTATCCCAAACAAAAGTCTTTTCATATCTTAAATCCTCCAAATCTTTCATTAAATCTATTTCTGATCAGCCTGTCCAAGCGCTTTCATCCCCTGAGAAATCACCTCATCAAGTTCTTCTACTTTTGGCATTTCAGTATATATCCTTAAAACAGGTTCGGTTCCTGACTGCCTGAAGAGTATCCACCCTCCACAGTCGAGAAAGAGTTTAGTTCCATCGAGGCAGTCAACATCGACAACCTTGTATCCGCAAAGTTCTCCGGGAGGATATTCCGCAAGTTTTTTAACCTGTCTCCTGCCTTTTTCGCTTTCCACCCCAAAATCCCTTCTTCTAAAATGGAACTCCCCATATCTTTTATAAATCTCATTTAAAAGTTCCTTAATTGATTTTCCCGTTTTGGCTAACATTTCACACAACAAAAGGTCAACAAGAATACCGTCCCTCTCTGGAAGATAACCCTGTATTGTTATTCCTCCGCTTTCCTCTCCTCCTATCAGTAGAGGTTCTTTAAGCATAAGATCGGCAATGTACTTGAACCCAACAGGAGTGTTTCTGCAGGGAAGGTTGTGGTCCTCCGCTATTTTCTTAAGATAAAGGGTGTTTGCGTTATTTGTTGCAAGAAGTCCTCTCATATTTCTATGTTCAATCAAGTAAAGAGCAAGAAGAGCAATCATTTCAAGTGGAGAGAAAAAACTTCCATCTGTATGAACGCCCGCTGTTCTGTCTCCGTCTCCATCATTTGCAAGAGCAAGGTCTGCCTTCGTCTCAATCATACATTCAGAGAGAAGCCCGAGATATTCTTCTTTTGGCTCAGGTGCAAGACCTCCAAACATCGTGTCTCTTTCACCTCTCAAAGTCTTCACAAAGCAGGTGGGACTTTTAATAAAGTGGGCAAGTTTATAACCACAAACCCCGTTCATTGAATCCACAACAACTTTAAGATTTGAATTTCTTATGGCAGTTAAATCTACGAGCGATTCAATAAGCTCTTCATAACCTTCATCAAAAGGTGTCTCTACTATTTTCTCCTGCCTTTTAGCCTCTCTGAAGAAGACATCTCTTACAGGGCTTTTTCCTATAAAATTTTCAATTTGTTTTGTCGTTTCAGGAAATGCACTTCCCCCAAAAGCCTCTTTAATTTTAAAGCCATTGTATTTGTAATTATTGTGGCTCGCAGTTATCATTACTCCGATTGGAATTTGTCTCTTTTTTACAAAAAATGAAACATAAGGGGTGGGGATTGCTTCAGGGCTGAGATAAACTTTAAAGCCGTTCCCGGCAAAAACCTCTGCAGAAACTCGGGCAAAATCTTCAGACAAAAATCTTCTATCATATCCTATAGCCACTTCTTTGCTATCACCTTTATAGTCGAGATAATCTGCAACCGCCTGCGAAACAATCCTCAAGTTTTCAAAAGTAAAGTTATCGGCTATAATTCCTCTCCATCCATCCGTTCCAAATTTAATTACATTATTCATTTTTGTACTCCCCAAACATCTTAAATCTCTTCTACAAGATTATAGCATACATCAAAACCTCTAACTCCTCAAGTTTTTAGAACTAATTTAAATAAGCATTAAAATAGAAACCACTAAAGACAGAAAAGAAGTAAAATCGCCAATAAAACAAAAGAACTTTTTAGCCCGAATAACGGTATAAGGAAAAGGGATGTCAAAATTGCTCCCATTGAGCCACCACAAAGGTCAACAAAGTAAAGTTTCTTTAAAAGGAGGTCTCGTCTTTCTTCAGAAAGAGCCTCAGCAATTTTAAAAAGTGAACCTCCAATAAAACCTCCGCAAAAAATTGCAATAAAAACAAACTTCGCAGTAAATTTGAAATCTAAAAGAAAAATTTGAGAAATTGTTAACAAAATTAAAAAACAAATATACAAGACTCTGTATTTTCCCGGTATTTTTACAGGAAAGTATAAAGCACCAAAAGCAAGTCCAGCCATAAAAAGAGAGGTGATAATCCCGATATCTTTATACAAAACGCCGTGTTTCATCTGGTGATAAACAATAATAGAAATCTCGACTGCCATACCAAAGAATCCTGAAACAAAAACAGTCGCTTCAGTTTTTCCAATTCCTGAAAACCATTTACCAATAAGCATTGTCATAACCAGAAATCCACAAAAAAGATAGAAGGCTGTTTTAAGATTATTAAAAACCGAAAGATTAAATGAGGTTTTTGGATAATCTCTTGCCGTCTCAAGTAGAAGAGTAAAAAAGTAAGCAACAGGTCTGAAATCGGAATTTTGCTCAAATTTTCTATCTGTGATTGATTTTTCGAATTCTTTTCTTCTCTGATTTTCCCACAAATATTTAATGTACACTGGCGAAATTAGTTTTGCCCTGATTCTTCTTTCTTCAAACCTTTTGACAATGTCTTTAAGTTCCACTTTTTTTCCTTTTATTGCAACAACCAAAGTAGTTGAATGTGGAAAAATCATAACATTTCCAGAAATTTCAAAGAGTGGTTTTATCACCGAAGCGTTTCTGTTTAGAAGAAGTTCTGATTGATAGTTTTCAGCTCCTATCAGCCTGAAAGCAAGGACTCCTCCCTCCTTAATTCTTTCAAAACAGGAGTTATAAAAATCCCCTGTGAAAAACCTGTTTTCAGAAATCGACCCCTGACCACTGTTTGAAATTAAAATTGCATCATACTTTGCACTTCTGTTCAGAAATCTTCTACCGTCCATAATATGCAGATGAACTGATGATTCTAAAAGGCAACCGTACCTATCATCACAAATATACTTGCGAGGAAGAGTTATGTTGTTTTCATCAAGTTCAACCACATCAATTTTTTGAGCACCATGTTTTAAAGTCTCTTTCAAAACGCCTTCAGAGACTCCTCCCAAAATCAATATTTCCTTTAAATTTTCAACACATAAAAGAGGAAGATGAACAAGCTCTTCAGCGGAGACTGATTCGCTTTCAAAAAGAAGTGAGTTATTAAAGAAAACCGCACATTGTCCTTCATTTTCGGAAATAGAAAGCCTTCCATAAGGGGTTTCTCTAACCTCTTTAAGATAACCATCTTCCATCTTAAGAACTGAAAAATGAATTTTGTCAAGAAAGAAGCTTAACCCGAAAAGACAGACGAAAATTATGAAAACTCTTATAATGTTTGAAAAAATTTTCTTTACAACAATAACCGGCAGAACGGACAAAAAGATGAGAACTAAAACAAAATAGGACTGAGACACTCCTAAATGGCTTAAAACAAAAGAAACAACTCCCCCCGTAACCGCTCCCAGAGTATCAATTGCGTAGGCTTTTGAAGGAGATGAACCTTCTTTGACCAAAAGAAGAGACAATTCTCCGAAGAGTTTTCCACAAATAAAACCAAAGGGAAATAAAATGAAGAGGATTGAGGCAAACTGTTTAAATAAAGGCAGAATGAGTCCTCTCGGTGTTTGGAAAAATGGTCTTAAAGAAGCGCAAAAAAGAAAGAGAACAAGAAAAGAAAAAGCGGTCAAAACAAATAGAATCTTTGCTCTTGTAATTGAGGAATCTTTTGATGAATAAACCCCCAGGGAAGAAGAAAAGAGTAAAAACCCCAGTCCAAAAACAAGTACAAGTTCGCTTCCGGAGAAAACATTTATGAGTTCCCTGAAAAGAACAACCTGTCCAATTATTGAAATCGCACCTGCGATAAAAACAAAGAAATAGGTCACCTATGTTTCTCAGAAAAAACTATTGCCTGAAAGGTAAAAAATCTGCAGTTTGATTTGTAAGCGTCTGAAGGAAGACCCGCCTTCATACACAAATGCTCAAGCATCTCTTCCCTGCTCCACCCCTGCTCCGGAGCAACCTGAGGAAGAAAAACTGCGCTCCTTCCGCCTTTTTGAATCACTGTCCCATCCCTTCCAATTACAATTTCAGAATAATTTTTTATCTCCTTCATAGGAGTCAAAACGGAGATTTCAATTTCTATATCTTTTAATTCCTCCTTTGAAACAGGGTAAAACCTTGTATCTTCAAGGGCTGCAGAAAGAGCCATTTTAGCAACTGTAACAGAAAGAGGAGTATCTTCAGCCATATGACCTATACAACCTCTCAAATCACCTTTCCTGGTCAGAGTAACAAATGCCCCCTGTTTCCTTGCAAGAGAATCCGATGTTATTCTTGGAAGAGAAAAAACACCGTAATTTAAGTAATTTGAAATTGTTTCTCTTGCAAGGTGAAGAAGATACTCTCTGTCTTCAGGAGAAATCTTTTCGCTACCCTTTGATAGTTCGAGCGCTGAAATGTCTTTCTCATAGTCTCCCTCAAAAAATGCAACCGCTCCATAACCGACAGTTCTATCAATTTCTCCTATGATTGCCTGCCCTGAATTGGCATAGGAAATTACAGAAACTTTTTTTGACGCCAGTTGATTCATCGTTTGAATGAGAACCATTATTGGACTTAAACCACATGCGGCTGTATCGACACCGGATTTCAGTTCCCCTTTTCTGGCAACATTATAAATTGTCTCAATTTCCATTGTTGCTATTGCTTTTAAAGTCTCTCTGTCAACAATGTTTGCCACATCGAAATCGGGGTAGTGTGAAAGGTCTGAAGAGGCAACAATAAGAAAATTCCTGCCCTT
This sequence comes from Thermoanaerobaculum aquaticum, assembly GCA_020722885.1. Lineage (GTDB taxonomy): Bacteria > Acidobacteriota > UBA4820 > UBA4820 > UBA4820 > UBA4820. Next base: position 6,675 of record DYJZ01000022.1, on the reverse strand, counting down.
TAAGATTTCTGCAAGCGTGTTTCCCATTTTCTCTACAGTTTGCAGGGAATTTGCGGCAACTACAATAGGCAAAATTTTTGCCTTCGGGAAAAGTTTCTGAATAAAAGGAATCTGAACCTCTATTGAATGTTCTCTCAAATGAGCATCATTACTGTATTTGAAAATCCCCCCTTTTTTTGAAAGCTGGCTGTTTAATTCGGGATCAATGTAGGCAATACCTAAAGGGGTTTTAAATCCATCCCCTTCGTAAAGGTAGCCACACTCTTCAGGATAGACAGTATGGTTTGTTCCGAGAATAACCACAATATCGTAACCATACCCCTTTGCCTGATTGAAAGCATCAGCCGCAATCTGCGCAGAGTAAGGATATCCAGCATGTGGAACAATAAGCCCCCTCGGCTTTCCACCTTTTTGAGGAATTGCATCTTTTAGAACAACATCAATATAAGAAGAAAGTTTTACTGAATTCGCATCATAAAACTTACCTACAACATAAGGTTCTCTTATTTTCATTTTCTCCGCTCCCAAAAAGCAAACAATATAAATTATCAAAAAAATACCAATCACCACTTTTGATTTTAATTTAAAAGTCATTGAAAAACTCCCTTTATTTTTTCCCCGCAAAAAGAGCATTTTCCTGATTTCAAATTCATTCTGGTAACAAAAAATCCATGCCTTTCAATCACGATTTTTTTGCATCTGGGACAGTAGGTATTATCCCCCGGGTGGGAAGGAACATTGCCCACATAAACATACTTAAGTCCTATATCCATTGCTATATTCCTTGCCCTTTCTAAAGTCGCAACCGGGGTGGGTGGAAGGTTAAGAAGTTTATAATCAGGATGAAATTTTGTAAAGTGTAATGGGGTTTCCGCTCCTGTTTCCTCAAAAACAAATTTTGAAAGATTTTTTAAATCCTCATCACTGTCATTTAAAGTAGGAACAACAAGATTGACTATTTCAAGATGAACATTAGATTTTGCAATTTTCTTAATGTTCCTTAAAACGGGCTGAAGAGATGAGGATGTTATGTTTTTGTAAAAGTTTTCGCTAAAACCTTTGAGGTCTATTTTAATAGCATCGAGTGTTTCAACCATTTCATCCAAAACTTTTTCCCCCATAAATCCGCAGGAGACAAGCACAGACCTCAACCCCAATTTTTTCCCCTCTCTTGCAATATCGAGAAGATACTCAGAAAAAACTGTCGGTTCGTTGTAAGTATAGGCTATTACGGGAACATTGTCTGATTTTGTTCTCTTCGCAACTGAGATTGGGGGAATAAAATCTGTTGAATAATCCTCGGGCGATGCTTGAGATATCTCCCAGTTCTGGCAAAACTTACAGGAAAGAGGACAACCTGAGGTCGCAAGAGAAAAAGCAAAACTTCCGGGAAGAAAATGATAAAATGGTTTTTTCTCTATAGGATCAATGTGATAAGTCATAGGTCTTCCATAAACAAGCGTTTTAAGCTCTCCTTTTACATTTACCCTTGTTCTACACTTTCCTCTCATACCTTCATCAATAATACAATTGTGACTGCACATAAAACACACCACTGAATTTTTCTTATGACCCTTAGAGAAATTTCCACTCCCTTTTGCGTGACAGATAGAACAATCAGTTTTTTCTGTAAGTTTTTCCCAGAATCTTGCAGTTGGAGCGCCTGCAAGGATTTTTTGAATCGAATCGCCCGCAAGAAATTGACTGTCAGCAAAATTGAAAAGTGTTTTCACTTCAGGAAGAGCATCGAGCAGAGAGATACCTATTAGTGCAGCTCCGCCTTTAAGTGTCAAAGAAACAAACTCTCTTCTTGATATTCTTCTCACCATATCTTCTTCCCTGCTTTTAAATATAACCTTAGAGATTAAATATGTCAACCTGTCGTCATGAGAGTTGTTTCGAAGCAATTACAAACGAAGTGATCTTCCTTTGTTGTTAATCCATAATTGTCATCACGAGGTTCACTTCGTGGCTTTTGCAAGCGAAGTGATCTTCCTTTGTTTAAAAAGAGGAAGATTGCTTCGCGGGAGAAAACTTCGAAGAAGGGCTCGCAATGACAGCGTTGTTTTTTAAAAGAGGGAGATTGCTTCGTAAGATTATGCTACGATGGAGCACTCGCAATGACAATTTTAGAGAGCACTCGCAATGTCGGATTAACGAATCCTCGCAATTACTGTGAAAGTATCTCTAATACCCTACAGCGTTTGGTGTTATTTCACCCTCCTCAAATGTCTCTTCGTAAATCTCATATTGGGGCTCTGAAAAAGATTCGAAATGGTTCTCAAGTTCCTTCTGAAGGATCTTTCTTGCCCTGTGGATTCTTGACATTATCGTTCCAATGGGACACTTCATTTTCTCGGCAACTTCTTTGTAAGAGTACCCCTCCACAAGGCAGAGAATAAGTGTGTCACGAAATTCCGAAGGAAGTTTTTTTAGAACATTTCTTACCTCATCCATAAGGTATTTGTTTGAAAGAGCCTGTTGAGGGTCTCTTACCTTTCGGAAAATGTCAATTAGAGGGGTTGCACTTTTAAGTTCCACATTTTCAGAAGGATCAGTCTCTATCTCTCTCAAAGACTTTCTGTAATTGTTGATGCTCGTGTTTCTCATTATTCTATAAAGCCATGCTTTTGGATGTGTCCCGCTTTCGAATTTGTCAAAAAACCTGAACGCTCGCAGCAGTGTCTCCTGAAGAAGATCCTCTGCATCTTCTGGCTGACGGGTTATTTTGTGGGCAGCATTTTTCAGAAAAGAAATATTTGAAAGGACAACTTTTTCAAATTCTTCTTCATTGAAATTTGCATTTTTACCCTTTTTTGTGTTAAATCCTTTCTTCTGATTTTTAAGGGGTACTACTTGAATATTTTTTATTACAGCGCTTTGACGAGAACCTTCGGTTTGAGCACCATAGAACGGTGTAATATCTTCACTCAAAAGGAAATCTGGGATGCTTTCGTATCTGGTCATATCAACCTCCTAAAAGATAAGAAGGTATGCAAAGAACTTGCCAAACTGGATCTGGATAGAACGAGGGATGAAGATGAGAAACTTCTAAAAGAGGGAGTGAAAATTATCTCTTACGAAGATCCCCTTTATCCTCAACTACTTAAAGAGATTCCTGATCCCCCTCCCTGCCTTTACTTGAAAGGTAACACTTCAGTTTTTGAGAAGCCGGTTTTAGCAGTAGTTGGTTCCAGAAATGCAACAATTTATGGTTTGAATGTTGCTGAAACATTTGCAAAGGAGCTTGTTTTAAACGGAATTACTGTTGTAAGCGGGCTTGCAAGGGGTATTGACTCAGCAGCACACAGGGGTTCTCTGGCTGCAAAATCGGTACAACTTGCTGTCCTCGGGACGGGGATAGATACTGTGTATCCTCCTGAAAATAAAGAACTTCTTGAAAAAATTCTTACAAATGGAGGGGCAGTGATAACCGAGTTTCCCCCCAACACCCCCCCCCTAAAAAGAAACTTCCCCCAGAGGAACAGAATCATTGCCGGTGTTGCCTTTGGGACTCTTATTGTCGAGGCTGAGGAGTATTCAGGCTCTCTTGTAACAGGACGTTTCACCATTGAAACGGGCAGGGAGCTTTTTTGTGTTCCGCACAATATCACAACTAAAAGCGGAGTAGGACCAAATTTTCTTATTCAAAAAGGGGCAAAACTTGTTATGAGAGTGGAGGACATTATTGAGGAAATGCCCAACTACTTGAAAAATAAACTTATAAGGTATAATAATGACTTTTTGGAAGGAGAAGTCCTCCCGGAAAATATTGGTGATGAGGAGAAAAAAGTTTTGAAACTTCTCAAGTTCGACGAGGAAAAAAGCATTGACGCACTGTGCGAATTGAGTGGCCTCTCTCTGGGAAAACTTTTTTCCGCATTAGCATCTCTTAAAATAAAAGGTTTGTGTCTGGAGCATCCTGGTGGAAGATACTCGAGGAAAAAACAGGAAAGGAAAGATAATGAGTGAAACACTTCTGGTAGTTGAATCTCCAAGCAAAGCAAGAACTATTTCTAAATATCTCGGTTCTGGATTTGTTGTAAAGGCTTCGATGGGTCATATTAGAGACCTTCCACCGGACAGGATCGCTGTCAATGTTGAGAAGAATTTTCAGCCCACATTTGTAATTCTTTCTACAAAAAAGAAAAATGTCAAAGAACTTCTTTCGACAGCGACAAAAGCAAAAAAAATTCTTCTTGCGGCTGACCCTGATAGAGAGGGAGAGGCAATCTGCTACCACCTTTCTGAAATTTTTAAGGAGACAGAAAAGCCAACCAGGAGAGTTCTTTTTTACGAAATCACACAAAAATCTGTAAAAGAGGCAATAGCAAACCCTGTTGAGATTGATCCACATAAAGTTGAGGCACAAATTGCAAGAAGAATTGTTGACCGCCTTGTCGGTTATTACATAAGCCCTCTCCTGTGGGAAAAGGTGAAGCCAAGGCTTTCAGCAGGAAGAGTTCAAACTGTTGCATTAAGAATGCTTTCCGAAAGGGAGGCTGAAATAGAGGCGTTTGTTCCTGAAGAGTATTGGGTCATCGGCGCCCTTGTTCAAGGTGAAGAGAAAAAACCGTTTGAGTGTAAACTCACACATTTTAAAGGCAAAAAGGCGGAAGTAAAAAATAAAGAAAAGAACGACGAAATCATACAAAGTTTGAAGGGAAAAAAGTGGCAGGTTCACGCTTTAATTCAGAAAGAGGTAAAAAAATCGCCCCCTCCGCCTTATACCACGAGCAAACTTCAACAGGAGGCTGCGCGTCTACTGAAATTTCCTGTCAAAAAGACGATGAGCGTTGCCCAGCGCCTTTACGAAGGGATTGACCTTGCCGGAGGTGAGACGACCGGCCTAATCACCTATATGAGAACCGATTCGACAAGAATAGCCCCTCAGGCAATCAAATCTGCAAGGAATTTTATTTCTGAAACATTTGGTAAGGAATTTCTGCCTGAAAAGGAGAGAATTTACGCTCCGAAAGAAGGTGCGCAGGATGCTCACGAAGCAATAAGACCTACAGATGTTTCGAGAACGCCTGAATCTATAAGGGATTTTCTTAAAGATGACGAATTTGCCCTTTACAAACTTATCTGGAAAAGGTTTGTTGCCTCGCAGATGGAAGACGCAGTTTTTCACAACACTAAGGCTCAGATAGAGTGCGGAGAAGCAATGTTTCAGGCGCAGGGCTCAATCTGCACATTCAAGGGATTCCGCTCTGTGTATGATACTTCTGATGAAAGTGAAGACAAATCTCTTCCAAATATTAAAAAGGGAGAAACCCTCGAACTTATTGAACTGAAATCAGAGCAGAAATGGACAGAGCCACCTGCAAGATACAGTGAGGCAACACTTGTAAAAGCGCTTGAAGAAAACGGTATCGGCAGACCTTCTACTTACGCCACAATCATCTCAACGGTTCAGGAAAGAGAATATGCAAGGAAGGAGAACGGCTATCTGGTTCCGACAGCGCTCGGAAGAATGGTTACGGAAATACTTGTTAAGCATTTCCCTAAACTTTTTGATATTAACTACACGGCAAGTCTTGAAGAGGAACTTGATAAAATCGAAAAAGGGGACGAAGACAGACTTAAACTTCTTAAAAGGTTCTGGAAACTCTTCGCAAAAACCCTCGAGGAAGCGAAAAACGAGATGACAAACATAAGAAAAGAAGGAATCCCGACAGAGGAAATCTGCCCTAAATGCAAAAGCCCGATGATTATCAAGATGGGTCCCTTCGGTCCATTTCTCGCCTGCTCGAACTATCCAGAATGCAAAAAGACCATGCCCCTTCCGGGAGAAACAAAGACAGTTAACGCCACCGAACAGGAGATGATTTGCGAAATATGTGGTTCTAAAATGGTTCTCAAAAATGGAAGATTCGGTCCTTTTCTTGCCTGCGAACATTACCCTAAATGCAAGGGAAAGAAAACACTTGTTGCAACAAAAAGTGGAGAACTTGTTATAAAGAAGGAAGAGGTGCTTGACGAAAAATGTCCCGAGTGCGGCGGAAATCTTGTGATGAGAAAGGGAAAGTATGGGCCATTTATCTCCTGCTCCAACTATCCGAAGTGCAAATATGTAAAGAAAAAGGAGGGCTCTACTTCAAATAAAGATCTGCCTCCCTGTCCGGAGTGTGGAAGTCCGCTCAGAGTCCTTTTCACAAAGAAGAAAAAACCATTTTACGGTTGTTCAAATTATCCCAGATGTAAATTCCTATCGTGGAGCAAACCAATAGGCGAGAAATGCCCGCAATGCGGAAATAAGTTTATGGTTAAAAAATATAAAGGCAAAAAGGCTTTCAAATCCTGCCCTAAGGATGGCTGCGGCTATACTGAAGAGATAAGTGAGTGATAAATAGCTTTTGAATGGGAAGATTGCTTCGTAAGAAAAAGCTACGAAGGAGCACTCGCAATGACTGCGTTTTTTGTTGAAAAAGGCAATAAAGGCTTTAAGAGAGAAACCAATAGCAGTTGACCTTATCCTTTTTATCGTGTTATACTAAAATACTTAGGCCAATGGGCCGTTAACTCAGGCGGCAGAGTATCTGCCTTTTAAGCAGAGAGTCACTGGTTCGAGTCCAGTACGGCCCACCAAGGCGTCCCCATCGTCTAGCCCGGCCTAGGACATCGGCCTTTCACGCCGACGACGGGGGTTCAAATCCCCCTGGGGACGCCAGA
>DYJZ01000098.1 GCA_020722885.1 Thermoanaerobaculum aquaticum | reverse complement strand
GAAAATTCTCGAAGACCATTTCCAGAACAAAAAAGACAACAGGAAGCTGATATGGACATTGTTTGTTCTTACTAATTGGCTTAATAGGCATAAGAATGAATCAAAAGTTATTTGAAAAAATTCTAATTGGCTTGCTTCTTTTGGGTGCTTTTTTGTCCACTTTATCCCCACTCTGGGACCCCGATTCTTTCTGGCACCTCGCATTCGGCAGGTACATCGTTGAAAATAAAAGCCTGCCAAAAACGGAACCTTTCGCTTTTTTAAAAGAGGGGCAAAAGATAACCGATTTGAGCTGGCTTCCGCATCTTCTTTTTTATTTATTTTACAAATATTCTGGGTGGCAGGGAAGCGAGATTCTTGTTTCTCTTATTGCTTTGATTACAATGATCGTCCTTATTAGGATCGTAAGGAGCCAGAATCTTACTTTGCTTTCTCTAACTTTTTATTTCTGTCTTTTTTTTAACGCTTTTGGAGGTAGGTTTAAGCTCAGACCTGAAGGGATTTCTCTTTTGCTTTTTGCCTTGCTCGTTTATTTCCTTATGAATTATAGAAAAGAAGCGGTAATTTTTCTTCCAGCATATTATTTTCTTTTTATTTTATGGGCTCAGGTCCACCCATCATGGATCTACGGATTGGTTCTTATCCCATTTTTCATACTTGACAAAACTAAATTTAAATTTGCGAAAGAGTTTTTTAAGGATTGTTTTATGCTTCTCTTTTTACCTTTTGTCATACTGTTTGTCAATCCTTATGGCTACAAGCTCGTTTTATTTCCATTCTCATCTTTCTTAACAATGAAAAGTGATGCATCATTTTCCATAGCAGAATGGCAAAAATCGCCATGGACATTATCAACGGCGCCTTTCATTTCCTTTGTTTTTCTTGTTGTCCTCTTCACGCTTATTTTATTTTTAAAGAAAAAAGAAACATTTTTGCCTTTTGCCATATCTCTTGTCCAGTTTATATTTCTGCTTTCCTGGGTTCGTTACTCTTCTTTCGCCTTTATCGCTTTAACTCCTTTTGCTTGCTTCCTTTTTGAATGGCTTTTAAAAAAATTAAATAAATTCAATAAAATTTTTGCTGCAATTGCGGTTTTGCTGTCAACCGTCCCATTGCTTTCAATTGCTACTTACCAGCCGACAGAAAGTTTGCTTGAAATAAATTATCCTGAGAAAGAAGCCAATTTTTTGCTAACAAATGGAATTTCTGGCAATATTCTTCATACATTCGTTGCCGGAGGATTTATTGAGTTTAAAACTTATCCGTATTGCAAGAGCTTTATGGACGGGAGGTATTTCGATTTTGAAAACCGCATTAAAGAATACGAAGAGGCAAGGAAAGATATAGCAAAATTTAATCTATTTTCAGAAAAATATCCTTTTGAAATTGTTGTAATGCCATACACAAAGGCTAAAGTCAGGGAGGATTCCGGCCTGTGGAGAAACGCTCAAGCCTATCTCTTTCCTGACGAGAGGTGGTCACCTGTCTTTTACGGTCCTTACGGTGTGGTTTTTTTGAAGAGATTGCCGAAATACGAGAAAATAATAGAAAAATATGAATACAAAATTCTTTTTCCAGACGATAATGAATATATAAAAATCCTCATCGCTGGAGATTTAAATAAAAAAGAAGTGCTTGAAAAAGAAATCAAGAGAGCATTGGAAACGGAGGCCGGGTTTTAAAAAAATAAAATGATAAAAGAACATTACGAGGTGATAAGAAAAAACAAAATGTCTTTCTGGTGGTTTTCAGGAAGAAGGGATTTATTTGTCAGATTATTAAAAAACAATCTTCAATCCCCCGTTGCTTCAGGAATAGACCTTGGTTGCGGCCCGGGCACCAACGAAGATCTCTATTTTTGGTTAGCTAAAAAATGGCTGGCTCTCGACAATTCAAAAGAGTCTTTTAAGGATTGCAAAAAGGTAAAAGGTCAGCTTTCATTGGTTGGAGAGCTGTTGAAATTGCCAGTGAAAAACGGAACTCATGAAATCTGTCTTTTGCTTGATGTTCTCGAGCATATTGATGAGGAGCAAAGAGCCCTGTCTGAAATTCATAGAATATTAAAAGATGACGGGCTTGTTCTCATTTCAGTTCCCGCTTTCAAATGTCTTTGGTCATATCACGACGAGCAGGCGGGTCACAAAAGAAGATACCGGAAAAAAGAACTTGAAGAAAAGGTAAAAAATGGGGGATTTGAACTAATTTATTCCTGCTATTTCAATTTCTTTCTTTTTCTGCCGATACTTTTTATTAGAAAAATTATGAGGATTACATCAACTGGAAAAAGCACACTCGAGGCAGATCTTTCCCCGAGATTTCTTGACGGAATCCTTTTTCTGTTATTGAAAATGGAGAATTTCATAAATCTAAATTTGTTTAAAATGCCTTTTGGAACAAGTGTCGTTATGTTGCTGAGGAAAAAATGAACGAATTGCCATTTGTTTGTCCAGTATGCAAAAGTGTATTGAAAGAAGAGGATAATGACCTTTTCTGTTTCAAGTGCAAATGTAAATTTAAAAAGATAAACTCAGTTTATAATTTTTCAAACCTGAAGTTAACAGAAGAGACCCAGAAAACGGTCAAACAGTTCGCAAATTCCTGGAAGATTTTCAGTCACTATGAAGATTACCACGAAAAACAGTTTCTTGATTGGATATTTCCTTTAACAAAAGAAGATTTTAAAAGAAAGGTTGTCCTTGAGGCAGGATGCGGTAAAGGAAGGCACACAAAAATCGTCTCTTCATATAACTTAGAAGCACTTTTTTCTGTTGATTTAAGCGAAGCAATTTTTTTAGTGGAAAAACTACTACATAGGGAATTAAAAGATGGCTTTCCACTCACTTTAGTCCGTTGTGATTTAAAGAAACTTCCCTTCAGTGATAATTTTTTTGACCTAATTTTCTGCATAGGTGTCCTTCACCATATTGACAGCATGGAAGAGGCGCTGAAAGAACTATGGAGGATTTTAAAACCCGGAGGTAGAATTGTTTTATGGGTTTACGGAAAGGAGGGTAATTTCTGGATAATCTATATTTTGAATCCTTTAAGAAAATTTATAACATCGAGGTTACCTGTTAATTTACTGAGAATTTTATCATTTCCACTTTCGCTTTTACTCTTTTTTCTTTTAAAGGCAATTTATGGACCTTTGACACGATGGGGTAAAAAGGAGTCTTTTCTTTACTACTCATCCTATCTTGGGGCAATTTCTCAATATCCTTTCAAAGAGATAGAAAACATTGTCGTTGACCATCTCTGTCCTCCAGTTGCCCACTACCTTTCAAAAGAGGAGATAGAAAAAATGGTAAAAAATCTTAACCCCTCTTTTTTCTCATTGAGGTGGCACAGAAAAAATTCGTGGAACATCCTTTTAAAGAAGTGAACCTGACAAAATATGTCATCATTTACAAAAAATGTCATTTGTTTTTTGATCAAAAATCTTCTGTTTATATGAAAAACTATAAAAAACAAAGGTAAAGTAAATGGAAATTCTCTGGCATAATATTTGCTATAGTATATGCCTGGAAAGGAGGTATAGAGAAATGAAAAAGAACAAAGGTTTTACGTTGATCGAACTTTTAATCGTCGTGGCGATTATAGGAATCATCGCCGCAATCGCCATCCCCAATTTGCTGGATGCAATAGAAAGGTCGAGGCAGAAGTCAACAATGTCCGATATAACCAATCTGGCTACGGCTCTTCAAAACTTTTCAACCGATTTTCAGGGCTATCCCAATAACACGCATAATGGAGATCCCTTCACCACATTTGGAGGAGTTGATGGTGCGGGCTGGCAATCTACCGGCACGGTTCCCGGAAACGTTTTCGTCCCGGATTACACACAAGCTGTTCCAATGGCAGATGGATGGAAATCACCTTACAACTATCAGGCCGATCCTGATAGAACAGTTCCTCTTACGCCAAACGATCCTCTTGGCCAACAAAGAGCGATTCATTTCACTCTTTGGAGTATGGGTAATGACGGCGCTAACTCAGCCGCCGCGACTGATGCTGGTGCTACTGATGGACAAAGTATTGCGGCCAATTGGAATCAATTAGCACCTGTAGTTAGTGGAACAAGGGATACCCACTGCTACATGACGGACATTGTTTGGTGTGACGCATCTTTTATGCAACGGCCTGAAGGAAAACAGAAAAACTGCCAGTAATTGATTTTGGAAAGAGCTGGGAAAAGGCGGAGGCTTTCTCCGCCTTTTTTATTATTCCTTACAGGCTTATACCAATTTGACAACAACGGCAAACAAATCAACTCCACCCATAGGCTGGGATACATATCCCGGCTTGGACGAGGATTGGTATCCTCGCCTGCGAATTGGTAAACGACGGATGTCAAATTGATATAATTGCCTTTGGCATCACAAAATAATATCGAAAGTCCTTATAGTAAATAAACCTATTTGGCAATTTGACTTGAATACCTTGCTGATGTTAACATTCAAACATGCGGTTTTTTGGCAG
>DYJZ01000021.1 GCA_020722885.1 Thermoanaerobaculum aquaticum | reverse complement strand
ATTCACCTCCGCTTTTAAAATACATTACTCTATCTTTGATGTCAAATAGGTATAAAATAAAAAAATTAGTTGGAGATCAATTCTTTCCTCTTGAATTGTCAGGGCTGCAATTGCTGTATTTCTTTCCAAAATAAAGCTATTCGTGAATTGTTAGGAAGTCTAACTTAACTTCAAAAATAAGGGAGATTGCTTCGTAAGTAGGGGCTACGAAGGAGCACTCGCAATGACAATTTTAGAGAGCACTCGCAGTGACAGATCAAGATAAGGGAAAGAACCTGTGGCTAAGAGTTTAAAGAGGTGTTTGTAAGTGAAAAATAGTAGGATGATCAACTTTTAAAAGACGGGCAGTGGTGAAAGGGAAAATTGTTTAAAACTTAAAATTTCAAGGGCGTTTCCTTATATATTTTAGGTTGCCTTATTTTAACCTTCGGTATCGTAAAAGCGGAGAAAGTCCTTTATCTTGTTGTTCAGGTATAATGAAACAGGCGGAGGAACTAAATTATCAAGGTTACCTCCCAGAAGAGCAACTTCTCTCACAAGTTTTGATGAAAGATACACATGTTCTTCTTTTGGCATAAAGAATATTGTTTCAATGTCAGCAGCAAGTCTTCTGTTTAAAAGTGCAATTTGAAATTCGTATTCAAAATCGGTAAGTGCTCTGATTCCTCTTACTATGTGCTTTGCTCCTCTCACTCTTGCATAGTCAACTAAGAGACCGTCAAAAGCATCGACCTCAACATTGGGAATGTCTCTGGTGCATTGATTTAGAAGGTCAAGCCTCTCCTCAACTGAAAGGAGACATTTTTTAGTGGTGTTTCTTAAAATTGCCACTACTACTTTTTCGAATAGTTGGCTTGATCTTAAAACAAGGTCAATGTGACCGTTTGTTGGCGGATCGAAGGAGCCTGGATAAATTGCAATAGAGTTCATTTTTCACCTCTTTAAAAATTTGTTAAAATTCTTAATTTAAAAGGAGAAATGGTATGAGAGATTGTCTTTTTTGCAAAATTGTAAAAAAGGAAATAAAGGCTGATATTGTTTATGAGGATGATGAGATTATTGGATTTAATGATATAAATCCTCAGGCGCCTGTTCATATTCTTGTTGTTCCGAAAAAACATATTGAGGACCTGACAAAAATAGAGAAAGATGATGTTAGAGTAATGGGAAGGATAATGGAAGTAATCAAAGATATTGCTAAAGAGAAGCACCTTGAAAGTGGATTCAGAGTTGTCGTCAATACGAAGGAATCTGCCGGGCAATCTGTCTTTCACCTTCATTTCCATATTCTGTCTCAAAGAAGATTCCATTGGCCTCCAGGGTAGTTCAGGGGCAATAGACAATTGCTTCAATTTCAACAAGAACATCTTTGGGAAGTCGGGCTACTTCTATCGCTGCTCTTGCCGGGGGGTTTTCTTTGAAATATTGCGAGTAAATTTTGTTCATAATTGCAAAATCATTCATATTTTTAAGAAATACAGTTGTCTTGACAACATTTGAAAGGGAGGAACCACCAGCCTCTATTACCGCTTTAAGATTTTCTAAAGCCATTTTTGTCTGTTCTTCAATCCCACCCTCAACAATTTCTTTTGTTATTGGATTTATTGGTATCTGTCCCGAGCAGAAAAGAAATTGCCCTGCTTTTACTGCCTGTGAATATGGTCCAATTGCGGATGGTGCTTTTTCAGTTGAAATAACTTTCTTTTCCATTTCAATCTCCTTCTTCTAAAACAAGTGGTGTTGCTTCCAAAAGAAGCCTTGGCTTAGCGTTTTTTCCGGCTTCTATCAGGATCAGTGATTCATTTCCGGAAATAAGTTTTACTATGCCGAAAGGTGAAACTTTTTCATTTATCCAGATGTCTGCAGTTTTGCCATCTGGAGAGATAAGGATAATTCTCTGGCAGTCGTAGGTCTTTTTTCCGATTTTAACAGTTTCATTTGGTAGGGACTTTATCTTTCCAATATTTGGGCCTATTCCTGCCGAAGTTGGGACACTTTTCTGGCTTTTCTTCATTTTCTCGAGTGTTTCTTTTGTTATTTCGATTATTGGCCCGTCGCCGTTTTTAAGTCTCACTTTCAAAACATTGGAATCTTCAGTCGGATCACCTGAAACGAGGTATCCGGCAATTCCAACATCCGATGTGAGAGAACTCTCCACTTCTATCCAGTAATTGGAGCCCTCTTTAGAAACCACGCTTATTGTCAGGATCCCTTTGTTGCCTTCACTGTCTTTCATTTCATACTTTGACCATTGTCCGACCATCGGGTTGTAAATATGGTAAAACTGCGGAAAATAAGAAGAAGCCATAGAAACAATTGAGAAAGCAAAAATGATTAAAAAAATTTTTGTCTTCATATTTTTAACTCCTAATTTCTTAGCGAAATTATTGGTGGGGGAAACTGCCCTCCACGCGAAATAAATCTTCCTGGAGAAATTGTTCTTATTTCTTGGACAGGGGCATCGCCTAAAAGCCCTCCAAATGAAACAATCTCGCCCGCCTTTTTGCCGTAAGCAGGTATAACTCTTACAGCAGTTGTTTTGTTGTTTATTATTCCAATTGAAAGTTCATCGGCTATGAAGCCTGCTATTATCTCATAAGGAGTGTCTCCAGGGATAGCAACCATATCAAGCCCTACAGAGCAAACAGCCGTCATTGCTTCAAGTTTTTCAAGGGAGAGGTCTCCTGATGCTGCGGCTTTTATCATAGCAGAATCTTCACTAACCGGAATGAATGCTCCAGAAAGTCCTCCAACTGCTGAAGTTGCCATTACTCCACCTTTTTTGACAGCGTCGGTAAGAAGTGCTAAAGCGGCGGTTGTCCCCGTTCCTCCAGGGGTATCAATTCCCATAGCCATTAAAACTTCCCCTACTGAATCTCCAAGTTCTGGGGTAGGGGCAAGACTAATATCAACTATTCCGAAAGGAACATTTATTCTTCTTGCAACCTCTCTGCCCACAATTTCTCCAACTCTCGTAACTTTGTAGGAGGCTCTTTTAATAACTTCTGATAACTCCCTTATACTGCAATTCCCAGCCCTTTTAATTGCGTCAAGGACAACTCCAGGACCAGAAAGTCCCACATTGATTAACACTTCAGGATTTCCCACTCCGTGAAAAGCCCCGGCAATGAATGGATTGTTTTCTACAGCGTTTGCGAAAACGACAAATTTTGCGCACCCTATACTTCCTTTATCTCTTGTCAGGTAGGCGGTGTCTTTAATTATTTTTGCCACTTTTGCAATCGCATCAAAATTTAAGCCTAATTTTGTTGTTCCTGCGTTGATGCTTGAGCAGACTCTGATTGTCTGAGATAGAACCGAAGGGATAGACTCTATTAAAGCGGTTTCCTGGGCTGTAAATCCAGCCTCGACAAGTGCAGAAAAACCTCCCACATAGTCAAATCCCATATCTGAGGCGCAACGGTCAATCTCTTTAGCAATTTCGAGATAACTTTCTGGTTGTGGGTTTGTAGCTACAAGTGAGAGGGGGGTTAGTGCTATCCTTTTATTTGCGACCCTTATTCCGAGGTCGTCTGCCACCTCATTAACAATTTCAGGAAGAGAGTGAGCATATTTTGAAATTTTAGAGTATATCTTTTGTGCGCAAATTTTGGGATTCGGGTCGGAGCAATCAAGGAGACTAATTCCAATGGTTACAGTTCTTACATCGAAATGTTCAGTCTCACTCATTCTTATAACTTCAAGAATTTCTCTTCTGGTATAACTCATCTTAAATCCTGTTGAGCTCTCTCATCAGGTCTTCATACTGGAGGAAAACTCCTACATTTTCCCTTTGCCCGCGCTCTTTGAGAAGAGATTTAAGAGACTGAAAATCAACTTTTGAATTCGTTGGATCAATCACCATCATCATTGCAAAATTACCGTGAACTATTGTTTGATTGATGTCAACGATGTCAACATTATTTTCAGCCAGAACCTCAGAAAAAGCGTGAACAATTCCAGAATGATTTCTTCCAATGACAGTGCATACGGCAAGGCGAGAGGCAGGTTTTTCCAGTTCGCCTGCTTTTTCAACCAGAAGAATGAGTTCTGCAGCTATTTTTTCAATGACTTCCTCACTCGGTGGGGGAACTAAATGTTTTACTAGTATAGAGGCGACTTCCAGAGCTATCTCTTTTCTATTCATTTATTTTCCTCAACTTGAAATCCAGACATATTCTGTTCTTACAGTTGGAGGGACAAGGAAGAGTTTCATTCCCATAATTTCTTTTCTGTGCGGAATTACAGCGCGCTCATGGTATAAAAATAGCATTGGAGCGTCTTCTACTATTACATCTTCTGCTTTCCTGTAAAGTTCAATTCTTTCGTCGAGGTCAAGTGAGCGCCTTGCTTTTTCAGCCAGTTCATCCACAATGGGATTGCTGTACCGTGTTCCTAAAATATCTCCAGCTTTGGAATGGAATAGAACATAAATAAAGTTATCCGGATCAGGATAGTCGGCATACCATCCAGTAGCATAAATATATGGCCTTCCTTCCCTCTTGTTTTGCTGGATAAATTCCTCGTGCGAAAGTCGCTCTTCCTCAATGTGTATTCCCACAGTATCAAGCGACTTTACGACAAATTCAAAATCTTTCATCTGATTTACTCTGCTTTCGTCTGTAGCTATTTTGAGCCTCAGATTGTCGCCGTAACCAGCTTTGTTAATAAGCCATTTTGCTCTATCCGGATCGTAAGGGTATCCTCTCTGGGAAGAGTTATATCCTAAAATTCCTGGTGGAAGGATTCCTTTTGCGGGAGTTGGCTCTGTTGCCGGATGTTCTGCCACGAGAGCATTCTTATCTACGGCGTAATTTGCTGCCTGTCTCATCTCTTTTGAAGCGAAAGGACCTGTGTCGCACCTGAATGTAAAGAATGTTGTTGACAGAAGCAAGGCGGATTCTATCTGGTTTTGCCATTTTTCGTCTCTGACAAGCTCCTCGAGGGCTTCTTTTGCCAGAGAAGGGAGGATATCGACCGAACCCTCTTTAAAGGCTGCTATAAGGTCAAAGGGAGACTTTGATGAATAATCATAAATAATTTTGTCAACATAGCCAACATTTTCGTCAAAGAAATTTTCAAATTTTTCAAATACGAGCCTATTTGCTTCAGTTTCTGTAACCCTGTAGGGTCCGCACCCTATAGGGCGTATAAGCCTTAAACTACTTTCGTCAACTGCTTCCGGTGGAATAACAGAGGCTTCTATAGCAGTCAGCATACTTAAAAAGAAAGCGAGGGGTTCCTTGAGGGTGATTTCAAGGGTATGTTCGTCTGCATATTTTAACCCTGAAATATTTTTCGTTTTTCCTGCGATAAAATCTTCAGCTCCCTCAACCCAGTTTAAAAACCACTTTCCCTCGTTGTCGAGGAGCGGTGACAGAGATCTGTGAAAGGAGAATAAAACATCTTTTGAAGTTACTTTTCTGCCATTATGGAAATAGATATCTTTCCTTAGCTTGAAGGTGTATCTCAAGCCATCCGGGCTTATAAACCATTCTTCAGCTAAAGCAGGGTAAATTCTTGTTCCGTGACCGTATTTAACCAGAGTCATATTGTAAGGGTGGGAAACCTCGTGATTAAGGCGGAGGTTGCCAAAAGCTGGATCGATGTTGTATGCATGCCTTGTATAGCCTACTCTGACCTCACCACCTTTTTGTGGCTTTGGAAGCTCAAATCTTGTCAGTTCTTCGACCAATAGCAAGGAGTCCTGTCTGAGATTTGCACTTGTAGAGGAGAGATCTCTTGCGCTTCCAAGATTTTGCTCGGAAGCCGTTCGTATAACATCAATTGCAGCAACCATCTGCTGCCCAACTTTAGACATAGAAATCAATGACTGATGGGTTTTTGCAATTGCTTCTTTAACCTTTTCCATACCATTTGATATGACTTCAGCACCCTTTGCCTGATCAGATGTTGCTCTGTCAACGGCTTTTGTTAGTTCTTCCATTGTTGCAGCTCTTTTGGCAATGATCTGGCTAGTTTTTGCCTGGTCTGTCGTTGCTTGAGAAATTCTTTCGATTCTTTTTGCCATTTCTTCAATTGCGGCTGTAATCTGCTTTGAGCTCTTTGACTGTTCTGCTGAAGCCCTCGCTATATGACTGATTGAGGATTCCGCTGCCGAAATTGACTGGCTTATCCTCAGCAGGCTCTCGAGGGCGGCTTTTCCCAGTCGGACTCCATCCTGTGCCCTCAGCATCCCTTCAGAGGATTTTTTGCTTGCTTGATCAATATCCTTGTTAATGGAGTTTATAATATCAGAAACTTCAGCGGTGGAAATTGATGTTCTTTCAGCAAGGTCTCTGATTTCTTCAGCCACAACACCAAAACTCTTTCCGTGTTCTCCAGCCTGTGCTGCTATTATAGCTGCATTGAGAGCAAGAAGGTTTGTTTGATCAGTAATTTCTCTTATAACCTTGAGGATTTTTCCAATTTCAATAGATCTTTTGCTAAGTGAGTCCATTGCGTTTTGGGTTAAAGAGACCGATTCGTTGATTTTTTCGAGTCCTTTGACTGTGTCCTCTACTGCCTGAAAACCGATTCTTGCAACCTGAGAAACCTGCATTGATAGAGATTCTGTATCCCTGATGTTCTCTTCAATCTGATTAATGGTTGCGTCCATTTCTACCATTGATGCTGAATTTTGAACTGCAAAAGCGGAAAGAGAATTTGTGTTTTCCGCCACTTCTTCAAAAGAAGCTGACATTTCAGTCATTGAAGCAGTTATCTCATCAACAAATGAAGCAAGTCGGTGGACAGCATCAGCCACTTCTTCTATTGAAGATTTCATTTGAAGGACGGACGAAGCTGTCTGTTCTGCAAAGCCGGAAAGGGTGTCCATTTCTTCAACAACTTTTTCAATTTCCTTATCAAGTTGTTTGATGGACCTGTCGGACTCACTTACCGAAGAAACCTGCTCCTTTGCGTCTGCTATCAGATTTCTTGTCTTTTCAGTTATCCCGTAAGCAACATTTGAAACATTCTCTCCCATATCTTGAAGGTAGTTGATGAGATTTCTCATTGATTTTAAGAGACTGCCGAATCCTGTGTAAAACCTGATGACATGGTTGTAGTATTCTGTGGTGTCAACGGTAAGTCTTCCTTTTGATAGATCGGTCAATACTCTCTCGGTGACATCTCTTTGCATTTTAATTGTTACTTTGACATAGTAGTTTGCGATTACTGTTATTGCAAAGGAGAGAGACACAAGAAAAAACCAGAAAGCAAAAGAGGCGAGAATGTTATTAGGAAGAAAAAGAAAAGCAAGAACAACTCCGACAAGAATTACCCCGAGTGAACCGCCCATCAAATTCAAAAAAGAGTTTTTAAACACATAAACCTCCACATTGGGGTCAATCCCCTACTATATTAGACTAATTTATTGCCTATGTTGTCAACCTCTAAGTTTTTTTTGCAAAAGTTCAGAAACGCATAAGACTTTTCTGAGGGTGAAAAAAGAGCGAAAAAAACTTAATGATATCTGTGAAAGAATAATTAGTAGAGGCTGTGGGAATTGCTTCCACAGCCTTTGCGTTTTTTCCTGAAAGGGGGAATTTTCGTTGAAAGGAAGAACAGGAACAAGCACGCGGCTTTTTAGTGCTTTTGGCGGCATCAGGTGCTATAATAAAAAAGCTATGGAAATCTACAGACTTATTTTGAAAGCGGCAAATAATGAAATTGCAATGTTTCGCCCAAAAATCCCTGACTTTGCTGATAAGTGTTCGGTCGAGAAGGCATGCGAGGCATTTGGAGTGTCAGGGGCTACAATCTTCAGGTGAGAAAAAGCTCGAAAGGAGAAAGGATGATCGTTTTCGGCTTTGATTTCAGGTTCACGCGCACCGATAAACAAAAGATTGACATACATCCGAAAGAACCTGAAACCTTCACCCATTTTTATGGAGGTTCCAGATGAATTTGTCTTGCTGCCTTTCCTTCCCAAAAAGTCTCAAATGTTGTGGACTTCTACACTCCATTGACTTGAAATAGGAAAAAAGGAGTATAATTATAGTAAGGAGGTTGTTATGAAGCGGCTGATTTTCATTGTTATTTTGTTTTTGACTTTTTCCTGTTTTGTATCATCACAGGAAAAGAAAACAATTTATGAAAAAAATCTCATTTCATCAAAAGAGTCAGTTCAAACTCCCATAGAAGGAAAGTTTCTTTCACCTTTAGCTTCTCCATCAGGAAAAATCCTTGCTTTTTCAAAGGATAACTTTAAGGGGATTTACCTCTTGAATCTCGAAACCGGTAAAATTATTGAATTGACGGATCTTGAGGGTTCAGGTTTTGGCTATGAATGGCAAGAATTTGAAGATGTTTTAGCTTTCAGGGGGAGCATTGGAAATTTAAAGAGAAAACATTTTATATGCGTTGGCCACCCGGATGGAGTTGTCGAGGTGGCTTCTCCACTTCTTCAAACGGTTTCTCTTCCGGTTTGGATCGATGAAAATGTTGCTTTTGTAGTGTGGGGAAAAAATGCAATTTTAAAAATCGTTGGTCCAACCAAAAATGAAAGTTGTTTAAAAAAGATACTTTTTACATCGCCAGAGGGAAAGATTGTCAATTTTAAAGAAAAAGAACGAGAAGAATCTAAAGTAGATGGTAAAGTTTTCTTTCTTCCAAGATATTCAAGAGACGGAAAAAATTTCATACTTCATTGTCTTGATGGAGGAATATATTACGGTTCTATTTATGATGGAAGCTTAAAAAAAGTTGCGGAGGGAGGGGAGGCAAGATTTGGAAGAGATGATTCGGTGATAATTTTTGAGAAAACAAAAGACGATGGACACATAATTACAGAATCTGATCTCTTTCTGTACGATATAAAATCAGAAAAAACTTTTCAATTGACAGATACAAAAGAAATAATTGAAAGAATGCCTTCGATGGCTAATGATGGGCATACAATCTTCTGGGTGGAAGATGGAAAAATAATGAGGGGGGTTGTAAAATGAAAAAGGTAATTTTTTCTTTAATGTTTGTTATCTTTACTCTTTCATTTTTTTCAACCGTACCTCCCGATGGAATTCAGGAAGGAATGGTCATACAGCCTCCCTCAATTCATCAAATAGAACTTGAAAAACACAACAAAATGGAAGTTAGAGAAATTGAATATCCTCTTAATTACGCTCTGAAAGTGGAGGACTGGAGTGATTTGGGTTTAAGAAGGGAAGAATCTCTTACCAGGACCGTCTATGGATTTATGCCATACTGGGTGGTTAGTGATTTGACAAAGGTTCAGTGGGATCTTCTTACCCATGTTGCCTATTTTTCGGTAGAAATGAACTCAACAGGAGGAATAGATAACTACCATAATTGGCCTAATGGCACCTCTGTTCAAAACCTTATATCTCTTGCTCATGCAAACGGTGTTAAGGTGACTTTAACAGCAACACTCTTCTCGACTTCTTCTATTACCACTCTGCTGAGCAGTTCAACATACAGACAGAATGCTATCAATAACCTTCTTGCTCAGGTTCAGGCTGGCAACGCAGACGGGGTATGTATAGATTTTGAAGGTGTTTCTTCAACTCAAAAAGCTAACCTCGTAACTTTTATGACAGATCTTACAAACGCATTCCACTCATCAATTCCTGGCTCGCATGTTTCAATATGTACGCCGGCTGTTGACTGGTCGGGTGCATTTGATTATGACCAGCTTGCAATTCATTCTGACGGAATGTTCATAATGGCATACGATTATTACTGGAGCGGGTCCTCAACAGCAGGTCCAGTTTCCCCAAGAATGTCAAGTTCGAGATGGGGAACCTACAGCGTTAACTGGACGATCAATGATTATATAACTTACGGTGGAAGTGAAAATAAAAGCAAATTTATTTTAGGGTTACCTTATTATGGTTATGAATGGCCCACTTCTTCAACTTCAGTTCCATCTTCAACTACTGGAACGGGAAGTGCAAAAATTTACGACTCTGCAAAAACGGGTGCTCAAACCTATGGAAGGCAGTGGGATTCTTATGGTGAGGTTCCATATTACATAAATTCCTCTGGTCCATACCAGTGTTTTTACGATGATGCCGAATCATTAGGGCTAAAATGGGATCTTGTCAATTCAAACGACTTTGGGGGAACAGGTATGTGGGCTTTAAACTATGATAAAAGCGATACATCGCTTTGGGATACCTTAGAATCAAAATTTTCCACGACCCCTTCTGGTGATATGAGTGGTATAAAAATAGGAGTAGATCCGGGTCACGGGGGAAGTGACACTGGAGCAATTGGTCCTACAGGTTTAACAGAAAAAGAGGTTAACCTTGCAGGTTCTTTAATGTTAAGGGATGCACTCCTTGCGAGGGATGCTTCTGTTTATATGACAAGAACCACCGATGTGGATGTAAGTTTGACGGCAAGATCCGATTATTTCAATTCAATTCCTGTCGACAGATCAGAAAGTTTCCACCACAATGCCAGCGGGACTCCTTCTGTAAATTATACAGGAGTCCATATTTACTGGACCGATGCTCTTGGTTGCAATGCTGCAAGTGCAAATTCAAGAGATATGGCTTCAAAAACTGCTCTTCAACTTGATTCTGCTTTAAATATCGGAGTGGTGTCCTCTAACTGCTCTCCTTCAATTTACGGTGTTCATGGTGATGATTTTCATATGGTCAGGGAAACAACAATGCCTGCAATGCTTACAGAGGCGTCATTTATATCAAATCCCGAAGAAGAGGCGCTTTTATACACGGATGCAAGAAGATGTTTGATTGCAGGAGCCATTGCAAAAGGGATAGAAGACCATTATGGGAAAACGCTTCAAGATCCTCCCTGCGCAGAAGGGACGTGTGGGAATCCCATATTGATAGACTCTTTTCCATACATAGATAACAATTCAACAGTTGGAAGAAACGAATCCTTAAACAACTATTCCTGTCCTCCCTCTTCTGGTTCTGAAGCTGGACCGGAGGTTGTCTATCTTGTTTCAATTCCTCTTGCTGGAACTTTAACGGTTACGGTGTCTGATGGAAGTGGCGTTGATATAGATCCTCACCTTCTTTCCTCCTGTGACCCCGTTTCCTGCCTTACAAGAAACGACATAAGCTTTAGCATCTTTTTGCAGCCAGGCGATTATACACTTGTCTGTGACACATGGACATCTTCAGATGGGACAAAATATCCCGGTGATTACACCTTAAATGTCAATTTTACGGCAGATACCACTTCTCCTGCTGAAGTGGAGAACCTTAAATGGCAAAATAGTAGATGGGAATGGGATGCTGTAACAGTGGATAGACTCGGGAACAGTGAAACAATGGGATACTATCAGATGTGGAGAGCTGATAACATTCAAAATTGGAATTTCTCTCTTTTACAGGATAAGATAACTAACACATATCTTGAAGACAGTTCAGTTCCTCCCGCAGGAACCTGTTATTATTACTACCTTCATGCTGTAGATGCTGCTGGAAATAGAGACAATCCACATACCACCTGGGAAAGAAATTATCTGGATGCTACTTATTCTGGTTCCTGGTTTAATGGAGGTAATCCTGATTGTTTGGGCGGAACAGGGCAGTATAAGTATGCTTCAACTTCAACTACCACAACAGCGACCGCTACATGGAGTGCCTCAATAGAAGAGGCAGGGAATTATAATATCTCGGTACGGTATGTCGCTGGAACGACCAATAGAACAAACGCAAGATATACTGCAGGGCATAGTGGTGGAAGTACAACAGTTCTTGTTGACCAGACAACTTCTAACTGCTTATGGGTATCTCTTGGAACATATTTACTTAAGGGAGGAACAACATATTCTGTTGTTCTTGACAATCAGTCAGGTGAAACTGGCAAGGTTGTAATTGCCGAAGGAGTTAAGTGGGAAAAACAACCCTGAAAGTATGTTCTGTCCATCATAGGAAAGTAAAAAATTTTAAGGATTTAAGGAATAAGTTGGTTAGAAACTCCTTTGGTTGCCAACGAAAAAAACCTATTTAAGAACTAAAAGGGAGTAATAATGAGTTATGAAGATTTGAGGGATTTTTTAAATGACCTTGAAAAAGAAGGGGAACTTTTGAAGATTAAGGAAGAAATAGATCCATATCTTGAAATGACGCAGGTTCTTGATAGAGCAGTTAAAGAGGGTGGTCCTGCAATTCTTTTTGAAAATGTGAAGGGAAGCAAAATTAAAGTCGTGGGGAATTTACTGGGAACACACAAAAGGATGCTTAAAGCGCTCGGACTACAAAATTATGATGAAATAGATGAGAGAATTTCAACTCTTATGGATTTTAAAGCTCCTTCAAATCTTCTTGACAAAATCAAAATGCTTCCTGAACTAAATAAACTTTCATCCTTTTTTCCTGAAATTGTTAAAGATGGTCCCTGCAAAGAAGTTATTTTAAGAAAAGGAGAATTCAGTTTAAAAGATCTTCCCATTCCAACCTGCTGGCCTTTAGATGGGGGACCTTACATAACTCTTCCGATGGTCTTTACAAAGGATAGGAATACAGAGAAAAGAAACTGCGGTATGTATAGAATGCAGGTTTTTAGTGATGACACCACAGGGATGCACTGGCATCCTCACAAGCACGGAGCAAAGCATGCTCTTCAGAGAAAAAGGCACAACGAAAAAATAGAAGTTGCGGTGGCAATTGGCTCGGATCCTGCCACATACTTTTCAGCAGCAATGCCACTACCAGATGATATTGACGAAATGATGTTTGCCGGTTTTATAAGAAAAAGAGCGGTTGAGCTTGTTAAATGTGAGAAGGTTCAACTTGAGGTGCCTGCAAATTCTGAAATTGTTCTGGAAGGCTGGGTTGATCCAAACGAACTTGTAAAGGAAGGCCCGTTTGGTGATCATACTGGTTTTTATTCTCTTGAAGATTTTTATCCCTTATTTCATATAGAATGTATCACGATGAGAAAAAATCCCATTTATCCACACACAATTGTCGGGAAACCTCCAATGGAAGATGCGTTTATGGGGTATGCTATAGAAAGAATTGCCCTTCCCGTTTTAAAAAGGCAATTTCCAGAGATTGTTGACCTTCATATGCCGTTTGAGGGGGTTTTTCACAACCTTGTTCTTGTTTCAATAGACAAAAGATATCCTGGCCATGCAAGAAAAATTATGCATTCTATATGGGGATTGGGTCAGATGATGTTCACAAAAGTAATTGTTGTTGTGGATAAGGATGTGGATATTCATAACCCTTCAGAAGTGGTGTGGAAAGTTTTAAACCACATTGATCCAAAAAGAGATTTTGAATTTGCAGAGGGTCCCGTTGATGTTTTAGACCATTCAAGTCCTTTACTGGGTTATGGAAGCAAGGTAGGAATTGATGCCACAAAAAAATGGAAAGAAGAGGGCTTTTCAAGGAAGTGGCCAGATGAGATCAAAATGAATAAAGAGATTGAAGATAAAATTAACAAACTCTGGGATAAGTTAACGAAAAAAATTATTTGACATCAGGTTTATTCCCTGGCTCAGGAATATTTCCACCCGTGCTGCCCTGTTGGCCAGGAACGACTGGATTCAAATTCACAGGGGGTTTGGGCTTAATTACAAGAGGAGAAAAATACCATTCTGAAATTTCATTTGTATCAAGATATTTTCTAAAGGCTGGTTTGTCATATTTTGCATAGACTCCAACTATCGGTTGTCCCTCTTTTCCATCGAGCCTGAAGGGAAGGACTTTTATCTGTGACTGATTTGCTGGTTGATCCAATTGTGAGGTTCCCTGCCCCTGAGGTTGAGTTTGCCCACTTTGATGAACGCCTGTCTGGTGTGCAATTCCTCCTTGAGGAAGAATATCTTTTGAGCCGTCTGGATTGTATTTAACGGAGGTTATTCCTGGTGCAAGATAATACCATTTTCCCTCGGGGTCAAAAGGGTTTCTGTAGAGTTTTCTTAAATATGGAACCTTCTTTGGACCTTGCTTAAGAAGTTCCTTTAATTCTGTGGGAAACGCACCACCATTTTCTTTTTGATAGTTTCTCAGCGCTTCACAAATCTGTTCCCCACGAAAGATTAGTTCTGCTTCTTTCTCCCTTTGCATTACCGTTGATGCTGGTTGAACTGCCCATAGCAAAAAAATCGCAAGAAGAAAAAGCATAACCAGAATTGTTAGAAAAGTGGCACCTTTTTCACCACTCAGAATATTTTGTTTTTCCATCAAGAGAAATTTCCTCTGAGGCGGAATGAACATCCCATATACCCATTGCCTCTTCTCCTTCTGTGGGTTCAAGTTGTCCCTCTTCGTTGCCTGTAAAAGGTACCTCAACCCAGTCTGCTTTTGTTGTCATTGGGTCAATTGGAAGAGAACCTCTGAAATACCCTTCCGAAACAAGATCCTGCAATGAAGAGGGATATTTCGACTTATCCTGATAATATTGGTCTATTACATCCCTTATGACAAATAGGTTGTGTTTCAAAACGGTCTCTTTTGCTCTTTGATCAATGTTTCTGTAGGTTGGAACAGCCATTGTTACCAGTATTCCAATGATGGCTATAACCACCATAAGTTCAATAAGAGTAAATCCTTTCTCTCTTTTCTTCATTTTGCTCACCATTCATTATAATGCGTGATGCCGTCAAGAGCCTGTGCGGTGCTCAAAGAATAGACATCAAAGACATTTTCACCACCCCACATATCCGAATCGGGCTCGTCTCTTGTTGACCTTAATCCCCATTCAAAACTTTTCGTCATCGGATCCATTGGAATCCTTCTTAAAAATCTTATTTTTCTTTCAGAAGCGTCTCCAACAAGCGTTACTCCCTCAACAAGTGTTTCCAGATCAGGTGGATAAAAATCCTGCGAAACATCAGTCTGTTCAATCAAACCCTGCAAGGCATACCTGTGATATTCATCAATGGCGTTCCTGATTTCTCTTAGGGCGTGTCTCAATTCCATTTCTTTGAACCTTCTTGTTGTGTATTGAACGGTGGGAAAGGCGATCAAAGCAAGAATAGAAAGAAGAATAACGGAAAGTCCTGCTTCGAAAAGGGTGAAACCTCTATCTGAAAGATTAAGGGTTTTCTTTCTTTCCATCTCCTCCTCCGACGGTTACTATGCTTGAAACACCGGGTATGGTTTGAGAATTTCCGTTAGAATCGGTTATCCGGGCAGAGGTTATGCTAACTCTTGCTGTACCGGGCTTTAACGCCTTGAATGTGTACTTGATGAGGACACCGCTTCCTGAAGCGCTCGCATCCCCTGTTTTGCTGATGTTTGCCACAACCATTCCAGGAGGACCTTCATTAGATTGAAAAGAGGTTTCTCCGCCACCGAGTTTGAAAAATGTTCCCTCTTCGCTTCTTTTAAATGAGATTATATCAGTCGGGAATTCGAGCTCGAGGTGGGCTGATCTGCCGTTTTTTACTCCAACTATAACGACGCTGAGAGTTCCAGAATTGCCTGCGACAAGATTTAACGTTGTCGGATTCAAAAGAAGTCTTGCATTTTGATTTGGGTTTTCTTCTTTCTTTTCCTCTTCTGATTCTGCTGGTTCTTCAGATTTTTCCTGCTCTTCTCCTATAGAAGGATTGTCTTCACTTTCCTCGGAAGGCTTTTCGTCACCTCCGCTTTCAAAGGGAGAAGGCATAAAACTTGTTTCACCTTTCGTTCCCCTTATTTTTGGCCTCTGTTCAGTTCCTACCCATAATGATTTAAGGTCATCTGAAGTAATATTTGGCATCCTTATAATATGGGGAGTTAGAAGAAGAACAACATCTGTACTTTTTTTGTTAAGATTTGAATTTCCAAAAAGCCTTCGTAATAAAGGAATAGAGCCGATTCCAGGAACTCCAGAAAAGGAGTTTGAGTCTTCCTCTCTCAAAAGTCCAGCAAGAAGGCTTGATTCGCCATCTTCAAGGCGTATCTCAGTCTGGACTTTTCTTGTTCCTATTATTGGCTGCGCGGACTGAAGTACGGAGGTGCTTTCGACATAACCGGTGACAGAAGAAACTTCTGCCGTTACCTTAAGAGAAATCTCTCTGTTATGGTGAACTCTCGGTTCAATTTCAATCTTGACACCGACATCCTGATAACTGTAAGTGGTTGTAGGGACATAGTTGGTCTGTGTTGTATTTCCAGGATAGACATAACTTGATGTGGGAATTGGAACTCTGTCTCCAATATGAACACTTGCCTTCTTTCCCTCCATTACTCTCAACTGGGGCTTTGCAAGGACCTGACTATCACTGTCAGTTTGAAGGAAATTAACGATTATGTTTGGAATTGGAAAAGCGTAAAGAATACCCTTGTAAACAGCGTCAAGTTTTCCAAGCGGAACCGGGGGACCAGAACCAAAACCGGTTATATTTCCCTTGTCATCTTTAACTATGTTGTGTTCTGGACCTATTGTCATACTCTTTGAAGTAAGATCGATTCCCAGAGTTTTTAGTTTATTAGAATTAACTTCCAGAAGTTCAACATCCACTACAATTTCTCCAACACTTTTGTCGTTTGCAGTGATGATTCTTTCGCAAAGTGCTACGGTTTCTGGAGTATCTTTTATTGTGATTGAGTTGAGGTCTTTGTTCATAGCCATCTTTTTTCCTTGAATTATTGACCTTAAGAGTTGAAAAACCTCTTTTGCGTCAGCGTTGGAGAGGTAGAATGTCCTCATAACCTGTTCTTCATATTCTCCTCTTTTTTGCTTGTTGTCAGGAACTATGATAAGAGTGTGCGGGTCAAGAACCTTATAAAAATGTTTAGTCTGTTGCATAATATAATCAAGAGCCTGTTCCATATTTATTTTTGCGAAATCAACGCTAATTTTTTTTGAAAGTTCGGCTTTTTCATCATATACAAAATTTATTCCACTTGCTTTTGAAATAGCGTCCAGAATTGTTTTAAGTGTTGCGTTGTTGAACTTTAAGACGAGGGGAATATTTGAGGCAGGGTCTATCATAGGTCCCCTGCTTTCTTCATCAGCCTTCTTTTTCATATCCTCTATGGTGATAAGTTGTGCTCTTGCTTTCTTTTCTTCCTCTGCAACTGTTTTAAGAAGATTTTGAAGGGTATCCTGTGCAAATTGGTTTGATGGGTCAAAAAGGAGAGTGATCTGCAGTTCATTTAGAGCATTTTGATAATCTTTTTTGGCAATAAACATTTGTGCCTGCGTAAAATGCTTTTGAGAAGCTGCAAGTTTTGCCCTCTCAAGAAGCGATCTATATTTTAGATTATTCGGGGAACGTCGGACTGCCTCCTCAAGGCTTTTGACAGAATCGTCGTAGTATCCTCTTTCATAATAATTTTTGCCTCTATTGTATGATGATGGTGCGCAGGCGCAAAAAAGAACTAAAAAGGCAAAAGTTAGCAAAAGTAGATTTTTTCTTTTCACTTTATTTTCCTCCGCTGACAAGTGGTATCATTTTAGTTTCTTTAAATCCCTCAAAACCTATTTCCGCTGATTCATATCCAATATCAACAACAATAAAATCTTCTCCGATTTTTTCTCCCTTTCTTTTAAGGACAAGTTCTTCCTCTTTTGCACTCATTCTGAAAATTCCGATCCGCTTCCCGCCTGGTCCTAAATAGCCAATGAATTCAAAATTGATTGGCGGAGGTTGAGGTGGGGGAGGGTTCTTTGCAAGTTCCTCTTCTCTTTTTTTTCTTTCTTCTTCCGCCTTTTTAGCGGCTATTTCAGCCTGTTTTTTCGCCTCTTCTTCCCGTCTCTTTCTTTCTGCAACAACTTCGGGATCTTCTTCCATTGTAGCAAGGTTTCTCTGAGTTTCGTCCAATTGCTCTTTCTTGTCTTTTCTCAAGAAAAGAAAATCAAGATTCAATTCGGGAAATGGTAGAAGAGATTTGTTTTGTGATGATTTAGAGACTTTTTGTGTTGTCTTTTTGGACATTGCAAAATCTTCACCGTCAGGACTTTTTGCTTTTGGAGTCAAATTGCTGTTAGAACACGATATAAGAGCGACAACAGAGATTAAAAAGCAATATAAAAGTTTTCTCATTTCTGGTCCTCTATTATGTCTTCATCTGGATCATAAACAAAATATGTCTTTATTCCAACCTTGAAATCCATAAGGGAGACACCTTGAGTTGTTTGAGAAATGTCAATCCCTTCTATGGTAATAAAATGGCCTGATTGTTCAAGAAGAGAAATTAGTTTTTTGATTTGAGGATATGTTCCCTGAAGAGGAAGTACCATAGCTACCTCTACAAAACCGTCCTTCCATTTTTCTTTTTCCATATCCTTCGGGACAAGAGTATATTTGTATCCATATTTTTCACTTGCCATTCCTGCTTCGATGGTAAGTTTTGAAATTTCCTGCTGGAACTCAATAAATCGATCAGCCCTTTTTAGAAAAATATTGTTTTTGAGAGTTTCTATGGCGTTTTTGCTGTCATTGAAAATCTTTACTTCTTTTTCTTTTTCTACTGCCTTTGATTCAAGTTTTTTGATCTCCTCCTCACCTTTTGCCACTAAAGCCTTGAGATTTTGTGCCCTTTTATCAAGTTTCAGAACACCAAAATTGAGAATCAGAATGTCGGCTATCAAGAGAATAAGGCCAAGAGCAACTACCTTAAAAAAGTATTTTCTTAAGAAAAATTCATATTTCATTTTTTCCCCTCGGGGTAATAAACAAATTCAATCTCAAATGCCTGCCATTGTGATGTCTTGTCGAGTTCCTCGCTGGTAAGATGGGGCTTGCCAAAATATTTGCTTTTAAAAATGTTCTGTTCAAGTTTAAAAATTTCATCCCTTGGTTGAGCAAGACCTTTAACTTTGACATAGAAAGATTTGTCTTTTCTCACTTTTGGACTGATGCTCTGAAATATGGTCTTGTAAGGCTTTATTGTCTCAAGTCTATTAAGGAAAATTAACCAGGAAAATTCTTTTTGAGAGAGAACATCTTTTAGATAGTGTGCTTCTCTTGATAGTTGGTAAAAATCGCTCGATGAAAGAGCATCAGAGGCAGACTTAAATCTTTTTTCGAGTGACTCTTTTGTTTTTGACTGCTCGATGATTACTTTTCTTTGTTTAATGTAGGTTCCGCCGTTAAGTAATGTCAAAACTATATTTAATAGAAATCCAGATACTGCAAGCCCAGTAACAACCAGAAGTATAACAGTGGGAATTTTTCTGTTTATAAACGGAGTATGTGCAAAATTGATCGTTTGTCTTTTCATTTTTCCTCCCAGATAGAAGAGGCGAGAGGAATGGCTGCTGCTAATGGAATTTGAGGTGATTCCTGAAATGCAAGAACTTTTTCGACAGGAAAAATTTCTGTCATTAAGTCAAATTCTTCAAAAGGAAGGTGGATATCTGGAGAGGAGACTCTGTAAATAATTTTCTTGAGCGGCTTTTCGCTCAATTTTTCCCTTTGAAACATCAGCGTTAATTTTATTTCCTGAGCAACTCTTTCTTCAAAATCTGAGCTTTCCCTTATTTCTTTTGTCCTAAAAAAGAGAGGTTTTGCGTTCTTAACGAAAAGAAATGTAAGACTTTTTGATGTGACATTCATAATAAGTACTATATCATCAGTTTCGAGAGCTCCTTTCCTTGCTAATGCTTCAGAAATTACAAGCGAAGGAGAAGTAATATAGCCAATATGACACTTTTTTTGTTTAAAGCTTTTTTCAAATAAAGATAAAAGATCTTCAGGTGCTGCGCAAATCCATATCCTGACGAAATCTCCTTCCTTTTCGAGAATTTTGTGCCTGACTCTCAAATTATTGGAAGGATGAGCAAGGTTTCTTCTTGCCTGCCAGAGAAGAACCTTTTTTATTTCTTTCTGGTCTTTTGGAAAGTTATCTATATCCAGAACCTGCATTCTGTAAATAGTGTCTGGAAGGATTAGTGAAGCTCGATCTGGATTTCCAAGAGAAAGAAGAGCCCTTTCTAAGAGAGGAACAATATCCTCTGAAGGATTTTCTTCTTCTAAAGAAGGGAGTTTAAAATACTCATTCACTTTTGAAACTAAATTTAGTGTTTTTCCGTCAAAGTTTCCACGAAATCCCCATGCCTGTTCATCCTCGAATAAAAAAGAAGTGTCAGGCATGGAGGGTGGAAGAAGTTCCCAGAAAGTGTTCATTTCATTGCCTCGTCTGCGAATGTCACTTTGTTAATTTCTTTTAAAGTTGTCAACCCCTCTAAAAATGTTTTAACTGCTGACTCTCTTAGTGTCATCATTCCCTCATCTCTTGCTGCCTTTTTAATTTCTGAACTTGGTTTCCTTGATATAATCAGCTCTCTTATCCTGTCAGAAAGTTCGAGAACCTCGGATATTGCCATTCTTCCCCTGTAACCTGTTCCGTTACATTCTATGCAGCCCTTTCCCTCAAAAAATTCTTTTCCCGAGACCAATTCGAGGGGGATGTTCGATTCAAGAAGAACATCGTCAGAGTATTTAACGGGCACCTTACAGGCTGGACATGTTTTCCTTACGAGTCTTTGTGCCATTACGCAATTTAATGCAGAGACAAAGTTGTAAGGTTCAACCTTCATATTAAGAAAACGTCCCAGAACATCAACAACATTATTTGCATGAACTGTTGTAAAAACAAGGTGTCCTGTAAGAGCTGACTGGATTGCAATGTTTGCAGTCTCTTCGTCTCTTATCTCGCCCACCATTATTTTATCCGGGTCATGTCTTAAAATAGACCTTAAGCCCCTCGCAAATGTCAGTCCCTTCTTTTCATTGACAGGAATTTGTGTTACACCCCTCAATTGGTATTCAACAGGGTCTTCGATAGTAATCATCTTAAATTCAGGAGATTGTATTTCACTCAAAATGGCATAGAGCGTTGTCGTTTTTCCTGAACCTGTAGGGCCTGTAACAAGAAGCATTCCGTAAGGTTCGTTTGCGTGTTTTCTCAGTTTTTTAATTACATCTTTTTCAAAACCAAGAACATTGAGATTAAGATTTTTAAACTCTTCTGAAGTAGATTCTTTATCAAGAATTCTTATGACGCAATCTTCGCCATGAATTGTTGGAATGATGCTAACCCTGAAGTCAACTGTTTTTCCTCTTATTTTAAGTTTAAACCTTCCATCCTGTGGAATTCTTTTCTCGGCGATATCAAGTTCAGCCATAACTTTTATTCTTGAAATAATAGTGGAGTGAAACCTCTTGTCTATTGGTTCAAGAGCTGGATACAAAACTCCGTCAACCCGGTACTTTATTTGTACCTCTATATCTCCGGTTTCAATGTGGATATCGCTTGCTCTTTTCTGTAAAGCATTGTAAACAGTGAAATCGACGAGCTTTACAATCGGGCTGGTGTCAGAAGAAAGTTTTTCAAGAGAAACTACTTCCTCTCCTTCTTCCGCATCCTCCCGGACAATCTGGAGTTTAAGATCTTCCGAAACCTCGTCTAAAACTTTCTGGTCCGCTTCTGTCTTTTTAAGCACATCCTGAATCTGGCTTTTAAGTCCAACAAGAACATTTAGGGGTTTTCTGACATAAGCTTCTATATCATCGAGCATTTTGACATTTGTAGGGTCTGCAGTAACAATTGTGATTCTATCTCCATCATCAGATACTGGAATAAATGAATATCTTGATAAAAGTTCTGATGATATTTGAGAGAGAATTTCAGTCTGAATATGGAGTTCTTTTAAATCGACAAAGGGAAGGTGAAGAATTTCCGCAAGTCTTTTTGCGTTTTTTTCTTCACTTAAAAGATCTGTCTCGTTTGATGGAAGATTTATGAGGGTTTCTCCGCTGTCCTTCAAAGCCATTTTCGCTCCTATCCACTTACAAGGTTATACATACTGAATAGTGGCATGTAAACCGATAAGACTATAACTGCGATGATGATTGCCATAACCACTAAAATAACAGGTTCAAGTAGAGCCATAAATCGCTCTACGGAGTGTGAAAGTTCCTGGTCATAAAATGAACTTATTTGTTCAAGCATATCTGAAAGGGCTCCAGTAGATTCACCAACCTGAACCATTTCCACACAAAGTGGAGTCATAATCCCGCTTGCTTCCATTGATGACCACAAACTTTCTCCTTCAAGAACTTTATTTTTTATTTTTTTTAGTTCCACTTTGAAAACTTCGTTACTCATAGCATCAGCCACAATGTCCAGCGCTTGAACAAGGGGAATTCCCCCTGAAACGAGGGTTCCAAGAGTCCTTGACGATTGTGCAATGTTGTACCTCTTGATATTTATCCCAAAAACGGGAATTTTCATTCGCCATTTTGCAAGAAAAAGACGCCCTTCTGGATTTGAATTGATAAATTTAAGAATAATTGGGGCTGAAATTACAATAAGAGCCATAAAGGGCCAGCCCTTTTGAAAAACAAATGAAATTGAAAGAACGATTCTTGTTATCAGGGGCAGTTTTGCTCCAGCACCAAGAAAAAGAGAAGCAAATCTTGGTACGATAACCGTCATTAAAAGGACAATAAGCCCTATTGACATTGAAAGAAGAATTGAAGGATAAATCATTGCAGAGGCAACTTTCTTTTTAATTGTTTGAACTGTCTGCATATAGAAAAGATATCTTTGAATAACCTTGACAATTTCTCCTGTTCTCTCCCCTGAAGATAATGTGGCAGGATAGAGTTTGGGAAAATAATCACCTCTATTTGCAAAGGCCTGTGAAAGAGATGCTCCAGTTTTAACATCATCACGAACATCTTCAAGCATTTTTTGAAAGAGAGGAGATCTTTTTCTTTGAAGAAGAAGTTCAAGGGCTGTCAATATTGGAAGTCCGGCGTTAACAAGAGCGGCAAATTCTTGGTTAAATGTAATAAAATCTCCTATCTTTATCTTTTTTCTTTTAGGTGAAAACATTGAAAAATAGGAAGTCCAGGCGCGCACCGGTTTTACCGAGAAAATGGTGTATCCCTTTTCTTCAAGTTGCCTGGTCACGCTTGATGCATCAATGCCAATAACTTCCTGTTCTATTATTTCGCCTGATGCTGAGCCAATCCTGCAGATAAAACTTGGCATTAAGGGTGCTCCTTTTCTATTTTAATTTCGGGAAGAATGGTAGGATTCAAATTCAGCCTAAAAGGAGGATTGGGTGATTTTGCATGAACAGCGATCGTTGTTTCAACGCCCTCTTTTAAAATTGCTTTTGCACTGAATATTACCTCGTTGGAATTTTTCACCTTTTTCCTGAGAGATATGCTTTCGAACTGAATCTTTCTTTCTAAGGGGTCAAAGCCACCGAGATCAATAGCCAGAGAATAAGGTGAAGGTTTGAATTTAATCTCTCCCTTTTCTCCCTCCTTAATGTCAACAATTCCCTCATATTTTTCTGAAGCTTCAGATTCATTCAGAAAATCAGTTATGTCAATTAATTTATCATCCTTTTTGAAAATTGACTGCCTATTTGCTGAATATACAAGGAGAGTTGAAGATATTGCAAATTTTCTGGCTGGAACATCAAGTTCTGCAACCATTTTCTGAACTTTGTCTATTACAGAAGGCTCGTCAGTAACCGTCAAAGCATTTCTTGACACATCCACAGACACCTGTCCTGAAGGTGTAAGTTCTTCCATAATTCTTGGAGCGATGCTGGAAACTGCTCTGTTTTGAAGAATAATTCTTATTCTCTCAATCCCTTTTGAAATTGAAAATAAGGAAGGGAGCAGAAGGAACAAAAATAAAATTGCTAACCTGTTCTTCATTTTGAAACTCCTGCATTTATGACAAAGGCGTTTTCACCTATTTCGATAACAAGACCCTCTTCAGCAACAAATGACTGTGAGTTTTTGAGAGGTATTTTTGCATACACATATTGCGGTTTTTTCATCCTGAGAGATAGAACAAAAAATGTTGTTAAAACTAGAGTAAGTATGGTAAGAAAAAATTTTATTTTTTTCCGTTTATTCTTACGATTCCTTTCTTTGATGATCTTTTCTACAAAAGAATCCCATTCTTTTTCAGATTTTTGAAAAAGGACTCCTTTAATCACTTTCTAATCTCCTTTAATAATTCGGCAATTTTTTTCCTTCCATTTGATATTTGGGTCCTGACAGTGCTTGGTGAAGAGCCAAGAATGGATGCAATTTCAAACGAATCCATACCAAGATAATCACTCATTAAAACCGTTATTCGTTCTTTTTTCGGCATCTTGCTCAGGATTTCTGCCAATTTCTCTCTTGTCTCATTTTCCTCAACATTGATCTCTGGAGAGGGGAGTTGCGATGAAATAAATTCCGAAGCCTCTTCAAAATTTTCCAGAAGAAGAGGTTCAGATTTTCTTAAATAATCTATACTCTTGTTAATACAAAATTTGTAGAGCCATTTTGAAGGCCTCTCAACATCTCCACTTAGATTTTTGTCCCAGAGTGCGATGTATCCTTCCTGCAAAATTTCCTCAGCAATGGCTTCTCTTCCTGTCATACCTGCGATTGCTCCAAAAATCTTCTCTCTCGTTTCTTCAACAAGTTTCCTGAAAGCATCTTCATCTCCCTTTCGGGCTTTTTTCAGCAGGGAAAGAAGCAATTCTTCAGAAGCCATATTTAACCCCTGCAGTCATATAGACGATTGAAGAAGAAAAAGTGTCTATTTTATTTTCCTGAAAAATGGTCAAAGCCATAGGCATCTATTCTGCTTAACTTGCCTTTTGATTTTAAAAGCAAAGTTCTTTCTGTGATCACTTCTCCAATGATGTATGCTGAAATTTTGTGCTTTTTTAGGAGATTCTCTTTATCAGGAGAAACTGTGAATAATAGTGTCTGCTCTTCTCCTCCTTTTAGTGCTGATTTCAAAGAAACAATTGTATTGCTTGCATAGCAAAACCTTGGAATTTCTTCTGCATAGATTATAGCCCCTACTTTGCTTGCAGAAAGAATTCTGCTTAAGTCTTTTAAAAGACCGTCTGAAATATCTATGGCGCATTGTGAGATCTCTTTATCCGAGATGATTTGTCCCAGATCAGTCTGGGACGGAGGTCTAAAAAATCTATCAAGAAGAGTGTTCTCGGGTTTAATTTGGTTAGAAAGAGGAAATTCGGTTAGAACCGCTCCCTTTTTAAAAAGACTCAAAGCAGCGTCTGGACCTCCAAGTGGGGCTGTTATGTAAATATGGTCTCCAGTTTTTGCATTGTTTCTAAGTAGCGGTGCTCTTTTCAATCTACCCAGAGCAGCTATTGAAATAATGAACCTGTCCATACTTTTGCTGAGATCGCCACCAATCAGTTCAATTTTTTCTTTTTTTGAAAGGTAATGGATCCCGGAAATCACTCTTTCAACAAACTCATCTTTTAATTTTCCTGGAATTGCAAGAGTAAGAAGAAAAGAGTGTGGTTTTGCTCCAGAGGAAGCCAGGTCAGACAAGTTTTGAGCAAGTGCTTTATAGCCGAGTGCTTCTGGAGGCGCCCATTTTGTTTCAAAATCAATCCCTTCGATAACTGTATCAGTTGTCAAACAGATTTTATCTTTTATTTTTGTGATAGCGCAATCGTCGCCTATGCCACAAAAAACTTTAAATGGGCTGAATTTCTTTTTGATAAATGAAACCCACTCATCCTCTGATCTTTTTGCTGCAGGTTTAAGAATTTTCACTGCCCGAATCTAACTTGTATTTCTCTATTTTTGAAATCAATGTATTTCTGTGTATTCCCAGTTTTCTTGCTGTTCTGCTTCTATTTCCCCCGCAACTTTTCAGGGTCATAGATATGTAAAGTTTCTCAATTTCTTCAGTTGCCTCTTCCAGAGTTATACCTATCTCAAAAAGTCGATTTATCAAATTTTTGAAATCTTCACTTAGTTTTGTGTCTTCAACAAGAGGATCTGAAAAAGGCAATTTCTGCACTTTATTCACCTTTTTAAAAAGCTTTTGCCAATTACTTTATCTTTTCTATTTCTTCCTTATATTTTTTTGCAATAAGTAGCATCTTGTCTTTTGCGTTAAGTTTCAATTTTTTTATTTCGTTGATTTTTATTTCATCTTCTGGAGACAAAAACCCTTTGCTGGAAAGGGTATTTAACTCCATCTCAAACATCTGGTGCTTTTCATAAACTTTGCGGAATTCTTCATCTTTCTTTGCAAGATAATCGCGCACCTGTTCAGTTAACTGCATTTTTATCCTCCTTTAAGATGGATGAGATAACATCCTGTTCCATCTTGTTTTATCAAAAAAATGGATAACTTTGGAAACAAGTTTTTTTAATGTGCTTCTTGCATCAGTTTTTAGATAATCGTAGTCTCCCTCTTCATAAGACCACCAGATAAGCCACGCTTTCCCGAGAATCATACTTTTGTCGAGAGCTCCCCAGTATCTGCTGTCTTCGCTGTTAAGTCTGTTGTCTCCCATAACAAAATAATGTCCTTTCGGAATCTTGTAGGGACCAAATGTGTCACTGAATACAAATTTTTCTTCTGCTATTGGTTTGATTCTCAGGTCAACCCGTTGAGGAGAGACTTCCACTTCAAACATTTCTGGATTCTTTAAGTAGTCTGGAAGTTCGGGAATCGTTTCAGAAGAAGAAATATGTGGCGGTTCAACTTTTGCATTTTTTATTGCTTCAGGAAGAAGAATATAGGGTTCTGACAATTCAACCCCATTGACAAAAACATGTTGGTGCTTGATAAAAACTATGTCTCCTTCCTTTGCTATCACTCTTTTAATAAAGGGAACTTCAGGTTTTCCTGGGTATTTAAAAACGATGATATCCTTTACCCTGATGTCTCTCATAGGAAGAATGTTTTTGGTAAACTCAAAAAGTGATGGACCATAAATAAAAGAATTGACTATAAGACGGTCTCCCACAAGAAGAGTATCCTTCATTGAACCAGAGGGAATATTGCTGTTCTGAAAAATCCAGGTTCTTGCAAAAAGAACAAAAATTAGAACAAGACAAAGAGTTTCCCAGTAATCCCTTATTGTTCCTTTTTTAAGGTGATTTTTTTCGTTAACTTTTTTATCTTTTGCCACTAAAAACCTCTTTTTCCTCAAAAAAATTTATAATACTACGGGCTGCTTCTTTTCCGTCCTTAGACATAAAAACGTATTTTAACAAATTTTTTGAAATAATTCTCTCTTTTTTCAAAAAGTCCATAAAATTAGACCACTTTTTGCCAACGAAGCATACAGGACAATTCACTTTTTTGCCACTTTTCCTCAAAGCAAATATGAGAAAAACCTCTGAAAGAGTTCCTGCTTTAGGTTCAAAAGCAACAAAAGCATCAGACCTCTCAATAAGAATTCTCTGCCTCTCAAAGAGATTTGTAGCCCAAATTACTTCCTTTAGATATGGATTTGGTCTTCTTGCCTTGAATTCAGAGCAGGGGACTCCTATAAGTTTGCCGTCAATTGCGCCTTTTGACGCTGCTTCCATTATACCGCCGTAGCCTCCAGTAATTATTGCAAATCCTTTCTCAGAAAGGCACTTTGAACACTTGAATGCTTCTTTATATATTGAATTGTTTATTGAAATATCGCTTCTACCAAAAATGGCAACATATTTTTCTACCATATCCATAAGATAATGTTTTTTAGAAATTTAGTCAAGAGAAAAATTTTGTTTTTAAATAAAAATTTTGTATAATCATTTCCTCGGGGCGTAGCGCAGCCTGGTAGCGCACTTGGTTCGGGACCAAGGGGCCGCTGGTTCAAATCCAGTCGCCCCGACCATCGTAATTTTGCTTAGAATAGGGCGACGGATTTG
>DYJZ01000097.1 GCA_020722885.1 Thermoanaerobaculum aquaticum | reverse complement strand
ATCTTTTTGCGGTTTTTCCACTGCCATTTAAAAGAACATTTCTAATTAGTTTAAGTAGTGAAATTATCATATAGTTATGACATCTAAAGTCAAAGAATTTGAAATTAGAATCAAAAAAGTTTAAAATCAATTTTTTTGAAAGGGAATTAATTGGAGGAAATTGTCTATAAAGAAATAGAAATAGATAAAAGGGCAGAGAAATTAGCGAGGGAGAGGAA
This sequence comes from Thermoanaerobaculum aquaticum, assembly GCA_020722885.1. Lineage (GTDB taxonomy): Bacteria > Acidobacteriota > UBA4820 > UBA4820 > UBA4820 > UBA4820. Next base: position 4,507 of record DYJZ01000097.1, on the reverse strand, counting down.
TCTTTCTTTGCTTGAAGCTCTGATGGTGTCAAAACTTCTCCATCCACGTCTTGAAGAAGCCTACTTTTCAAAAGATTCTCTTTCATTTGATCTAACAATTCCGAATCTGGAAGAAGCGTCAGCATTCATAGCAAATGCTGTAAGACAGGGAAAAAAGATTCTTGTTCACGGTGATTACGACACAGATGGAATAATGGGCACTACAATTCTTTACAGCGGTTTGAAATCTTTTAAAGCAGATGTCTCTTATTTCATCCCTTCAAGGTTTGAGGATGGCTATGGACTTTCTTCATGTAGTGTGGAGGCGGCAAAAAGGGAAGGGGCAGATGTCGTTTTAACAGTGGATTGCGGAACAAACTCAAAAGAGATTCAGACAGAACTTGAGTCTCAAAACATCTTTCTTGTCGTTACAGACCATCACATACCGGAAAAAGAGAACCTTGTGGACTCTATTCTTGTCAATCCTTACCTCGGAGACGACGAAGAGACAAAAACTTTCTCAGGAGCGACAGTGGGATATTTTCTGCTGAGAAAAGTGGCGGAAAAGTTGGGTACATCTATCCCGGAAGAACCTTTTTTAAGGTTGTGTGGTATTGCAACTGTTTCAGATGTGGTTCCAATTGGAAGTTTTAACTGGCATTTGTGCAAGAAAGCGTTTGCTGCCCTTGAGTCTTCTCCAAGTCCAGGTTTGAATGCTCTTTTAAGAAAATGCCCCTTACCGCCTTTCAGGTGCCACCACATCGCCTTTTATCTTTCACCAAGGCTGAATGCTGCGGGAAGAATGGAGGACGCCAATCTTGTTTTGAAAATACTTCTTGAGAAGGATTCTAAAAAGGCGGAGGAACTTGTTGAGAAACTTGAGGAGTTAAACACTGTTAGAAGGTATCTTCAGAACCAGATGGCTGAAGAGATTGAAAAGAATTTGGAGGATGATAAACTTCCTTTTATCTTTTGCGCTTCAGAGAGATTTCATCTCGGGCTTTTGGGGCCAGTTGCATCAAGACTCTCTCAGGAAAAAAACAAAAGCGTTTTTCTAATCTGTGTCGATGGGGAGAGTGCGACAGGGTCTGCCCGTTCAGTTGATGACCTCGATATAACATCTCTTTTAAGAGAGATTAGCAGTATTTTCAAACGTCTTGGAGGGCACAAGAGGGCTGCGGGATTTAATATTGAAACAAGGAATCTCGTTAAATTGAGAGAATTTCTCGAAGAAAGGTTTAAAACCTTAGAGTCGGCAAAAAGGAATGAAAAAACATTCCTTTTGATTAGACCAGATGAAATTGAAGAAGCGTGGAATATTCTTGGAAAACTTGATCCTATTGAACCCTCCATAAAGCAACCATTCTTAGGAATAAAAATCAAAAACATATCATCGCCGAGGGTGGTAAAGGATAAGCACCTTTTATGGAACATACCGATAAAAAACGGTAGAAGCGTTTCTGCATTTTACTTTGATGCAATGAGCAAAATTGAAAGGATGCCATCAGGTGATGAGCTGATTGTTGGCAGGATACTTCCTGATAAAATGCGTTCAAACCCCAACTTCTTTTTTGAGGTTAAAGACATCATTTAAAATTTGTGTTACAATACCCCTATTTTTATTTTTAGAAGGAGATTTTCGATGAATAAATGGGTTTACTTTTTTGGCGAAGGAAAAGCAGAAGGAAGTGGAAAAATGAAAGAACTTCTTGGTGGCAAGGGTGCTGGATTGGCGGAAATGACCAATCTTGGAATACCTGTACCTCCTGGTTTTACGATAACTACAGAAGTCTGTACTTATTTCTATGAGAAAAACAAGACCTACCCCAGGGAACTGGAAGAGCAGGTAAAAAAAGCGCTTTCTAAAGTTGAAAAAATAATGGGGAGAAAATTTGGAGACCCTTCAAACCCTCTTCTTTTTTCTGTGCGTTCAGGGGCAAGGGCTTCGATGCCAGGTATGATGGATACGATTTTGAATCTCGGGCTTAATGATAAATGCGTTGAAGGGCTTGCAAAAGTTACGGGTAATCCGAGGTTTGCTTACGATTCATACAGAAGATTCGTTGCAATGTATGGCGATGTGGTTTTAGGGCTTAAGCCTAAAAGTAAAAAAGAAGAAGATCCTTTTGAAGTTATAATTGACGAGATGAAGAAAAAAAGGGGGGTAAAATTTGATACTGAACTTCAGACTGAAGACCTTAAGGAACTTGTTTCCCTTTATAAAAAAGAGATAAAAAATAAACTGAAAGTTGAATTTCCTGAAGACCCCTTTGAACAACTCTGGGGAGCAATTGGAGCAGTGTTTGGGTCGTGGATGAACGAAAGGGCAATTGCATACAGACAGCTTTACAATATTCCTGGCGATTGGGGAACTGCCGTAAATGTTCAGACTATGGTCTTTGGGAACAAAGGCGAAAATTCAGGAACGGGTGTTGGTTTCACAAGAGACCCTGCACTTGGAGAAAATAGACTGTACGGTGAATTTCTAATAAATGCCCAGGGTGAGGATGTCGTTGCAGGAATAAGGACGCCGGAACCAATTATTAAACTCGGTGAGGTGATGCCCGATGTTTACAAACAACTTGTTGAAATAAGAAACAGGCTGGAAAGCCATTTCAAAGATATGCAGGATTTTGAATTTACAATAGAAGAGGGCAAACTGTGGATGCTCCAGACCAGAACCGGGAAAAGACACCCATTTGCTGCAGCGAAGATGGCTGTTGATATGTTTAATGAGGGGCTTATTGATGAAAAAGAGGCTCTTTCAAGGCCTGAAGCAGATGGCATAGCGGCATTTCTCGCTCCTGTATTTGATTCAAAAGCAAAAGAAGAGGCAGTGAGAAAAGGAAAAGTTCTTGCAAAAGGGCTTCCGGCAGGTCCGGGCGGGGCGTCGGGAAAAATAGTTATGAATGCGGTTGATGCTGAAAAATGGGCGAAAAAAGGTGAAAAAGTCCTTCTTGTGAGAAAATTTACAAGCCCTGAAGACATAAAAGGAATGAACGCCGCTCAGGGAATTTTGACTGCTCAGGGTGGTATGACTTCCCACGCTGCACTTGTTGCCAGACAGATGGGGAAGGTCTGTATCGTAGGATGTAACGCACTTGACATTGATTATGAAAAAGGTGAACTAAAAGTAAAAGGAAAGGTTTTTAAAGAGGGGGATTTCCTTTCCATAGATGGATTTACAGGAGAAGTAATTGAAGGTGAACTGCCTACCAAACCTTCTGAAACTTTGCAGGTTTTAAACGGAGAGCTGAAGCCTGATAAAGCCGAAAATTACAAAAGATTTGCAAAACTTATGGAATGGGCAGACAAATACAGAAAAATGGAGGTATGGACTAACGCCGACACTCCCAAACAGGCTCAGATTGCTGTAAATCTTGGGGCTGAGGGGATAGGTCTTTGTAGAACTGAACATATGTTTTTCGAAGGAGACAGAATTCATTATGTAAGAAGGATGATTCTTTCTGAAAGCGAAAAAGAGAGAAGAGAGGCAATTTCTTATCTTTTCCCAATGCAGAAGGAAGATTTTATAGGCATTTTCAAAGCAATGGGGGGAAGGCCTGTTACTATAAGGCTTCTTGACCCACCCTTGCACGAATTCCTTCCATCAAAAGAGGCGCTTGCTCCAGAGGTTTTTGCAGAAAAAGTTTCTGCCATTGCAAAAGAACTAAAAACCGATTCTGAAGAAATAGTCAAAAGAATAGAAGCTCTTCACGAAAATAACCCGATGCTTGGCCATAGAGGATGCAGATTGGGAATCACCTTCCCTGAAATATATGAGATGCAGATTAGAGCTATCATAGAAGCTGCGGTAACAGTTTCAAAAGAAGGTTTTAAAGTAAAGCCGGAAGTTATGATACCGATCGTGGCGACTGAAGCAGAAATGAAATTTTTTGCAGAGATGACAAGAAGAATTGCAGATGAAGTTTTTGAAAAAGAGGGCAGGAGAGTTGACTACCTTATTGGAACAATGATTGAACTTCCGAGAGCTTGCGTTGCTGCAGATAAGATTGCAAAATATGCCGAGTTCTTCTCTTTTGGAACAAATGACCTGACCCAAACCGCCTGTGGAATCTCAAGGGATGATGTTAGAGGATTTTTGCCGGCATATCTTGACAAAGAGATTTTCCCTGCAGACCCCTTCCAGAAAATTGATAGAGAAGGTGTGGGCGAACTGATGAGGATGGCTGTTTCGAAAGGAAGAGAGACAAGAAAAGAACTTCAAATAGGAATCTGTGGTGAGCACGGAGGAGAACCCAGTTCAGTAGGATTTTGCTATCAAATTGGGCTCAACTATGTTTCCTGTTCTCCATTCAGAGTACCTGTCGCAAGACTTGCAGCAGCCCAGGCTTCTTTGAAAAAGTAAAAAATTAAAGACAATTGAATAACTTGCAATTCCCCCTCTCCTCTTAAACGAGGAGGGGGGTTTTTCTTTGTGAATTGTCCTGTAATACTACTTATACATCTAACCCATCTTCTACAGTTGTGTTTGACAAGTGCTTATTTTTCTGATGGTTACAGGCGC
>DYJZ01000020.1 GCA_020722885.1 Thermoanaerobaculum aquaticum | reverse complement strand
TAAAAATTAACTGTCATCACGAGGGTTGCTTCGAGGCTTTTACATACGAAGTGATCTTCCTTTGTTTGGGAAGAGGGAGATTGCTTCGAGAGATGAGGCTACAAAGGAGCGCTCGCAATGACAGCACTCGCAGTGACAGGTCAGGGAAGGGATCGCAGTATTAGCAGCACTGGGGTATTGTGATACTTCGTTGGTTATTGTGTAAAAAAGAGATTATTATGTAAAAAAGTCAATTTTATGTTTTACAAAAAGGGAATTGTCTTCTATAATTTGACCTTATTTCTGTTATGGAGGAGAAGATGAAATTGAGAATTTTACCTGTATGCGCACTGATTTTTGTGATGGTTCCATTATTTGGGCAGTATATTCCTTCAAAAGGAGAAGACCCTTCAAAAAAAGGGGCTTTGACATCTGAAATGATAGATTCTTTGCAGAAATCTGTCACTTTAACTCCTGAGCTTAAGGCTGTTCAGAATGCTCTTGCTGAGAATGAGATAAACTCTCTCGTTATCGTTAGAGAAAAAACTCTTAAGGACGATACCCTCTTTACAAAGGTTATAGATACAGGAAAAATCACCAATCAGCAGCAAAGCGGGAGGTGCTGGCTTTTTGGTGGGCTTAATGTTATTCGTCCCCAAATTATCAAAAAATACAACCTTGAAAATTTTGAACTTTCTCAGGCTTACATTCAATTCTGGGACAAACTTGAAAGGGCAAACCGAACTCTCGAACTTGCCAGAGCTCTCAAATATGAGCCATTGGATAGCAGAAAAAACGCTCTTCTTTTGCAAAAGCCAATAGAAGATGGAGGGGACTGGAACTATGTCATATACCTTGTCTCAAAATACGGAGTTGTTCCAAAAGAGGTTATGCCCGACACCTATCAGGCGGGAAACACAGCCCAGATGAATCGTCTTTTTACAACTGTTATGAGAAAAGGAATAAAAGCAATAAGAGAGGCAAAGAATGAAGAAGAAGAAAACCTAAAAAAGATGGAGACATTGAAAAATGTTTACAAAATTCTTGTTCTGTGTCTCGGTGAACCACCAAAAACTTTTGAATGGAGATATAAGTCAAAGGAAACCAAAAAGAATGAGGAAGCAAACAGTGAAGAGAAGGATGGCGGATTATCTCCACTTAAAAGCTACACTCCTCTGAGTTTTTATAAGGAATTTATGGGCTCCCCGCTTGATAATTACATTTCGTTAATCCATTATCCTGGAAAGCCTTTAAACAAAATGATAAGATTTTCCTGGAATAGGGATTCGGCAGATGGGCCTGATATGACTGCCCTTAATATATCGATAAATGAGATGGAAAGACTTGCGCTTAAATCAATAATGGATGACCAGGCTGTATGGTTCTGTTGCAACTCTTCTGTTCAGAGAAACAACAAAACAGGCCTCTGGGATATAGGTGTCCAGGATTACAATTCACTTTTTGGGATAGATTTTAATATGAGCAAAGAGGATCAACTAAAATACTTAGAAGGAGCCCCCAATCACTGTATGGTTTTTACTGGTGTTGATGTGCAAAATGGAGTTCCTGTAAAGTGGAAAGTTGAAAATTCGTGGGGAGAAAAAAGAGGAAGGGACGGCTGGTGGACGATAACAAAGTCATGGTTTGAGGAAAATGTTTATGAAGTTCTTATTGACAAAAAATATTGTCCCCCGGAACTTCTTAAACTATTGACCGAGGAACCAATAGTAATGCCCCCATGGGATCCCTTTAGCAATTAATACTAATTTGACATCCATCGTTTACCAATTCACAGGCGAGGATACCAATCCTCGTCGAGGCTGAGATATGTATCCCAGCCTAAAAGTGGAGTTGACTTGTCTATCATTGTTGTCAAATTGGTATAAAAATTTAATATTTGTTTTGAGGAAGTGCTGGACGACTTAGAAAAAGATAGTCCTTCTTTTTCTGGCTTAAAATTCTATTTTATTCTTCGTTTTGGTATGTTAAAATTGGGCTTTTCTGGAGGAGATATGAAAGGCAAAATTTATGTTTATTTGAAAAAACAGGTGCTTGACCCTCAGGGAAAAGCAATTGAAAATGCTTTAAAATCACTTGGTTTTGAAGAGGTAAAAAGTGTAAGGGTCGGGAAATTTTTTGAAATCGAGACAGATTCTTCTTTTAGTGGTTCTGCAAAAGAAAGGATGAAAGAGTACTGCAAAAAGCTTCTTGTAAATGGCGTCATAGAGGATTTTGAAGTGGAAGCGGTTGAGGAATAAAATGAGAGCAACAGTGATAGAGTTTCTCGGCTCAAACTGCGACCACGATATGGTTTATTTTATAAGAGATGTTTTTAAAATTGAAACTGAGGTGGTATGGTTTACGGAAAGAGACCTCAAAAACCCTGATATTGTCCTTCTTCCAGGCGGTTTTTCTTATGGCGACTACCTTCGCCCGGGAGCGATGGCGTCAAGAACACCGGCGATGGAGAGTGTAAGAGAATTTGCAAAAAGAGGCGGGATTGTTCTGGGTGTTTGCAACGGATTTCAGATTCTCTGCGAAAGTGGGCTTCTTCCCGGTGCTCTTTTAAGAAATAAAACAATTTCATTTATCTGTGATGATGTCTATCTTAAAGCGGAGAACAGGGAGACACCGTTCACATCAATGGTTGACAGGATATTAAAAATTCCGATTGCTCACGGCGATGGAAATTATTTCTGTGACGAAAAGACTCTTGAGGTTCTCGAAAAAGAAAAAAGGGTTGCTTTCAGATATGTTTCTCCAGATGGGAAAATTGATGATAACTGGAATTTTAACGGAGCAACAAACTCTATTGCCGGTGTTCTTTCAGAAAACAAGAGGGTTCTTGGAATGATGCCACACCCCGAAAGGGCTTGTGAAAAAATTCTCGGAAGTGAAGATGGAAAACTTATTATTGAAAGTGTGATCTCTTTTCTGGAGAAAACAGATGGCTGAAATAGAAGTTAATTTAGAGCTTGCCAGAAAACATGGAATTAATGAAGAAGAATGGGAAACTATAAAAAAAATTCTCAGAAGGATTCCAACTTATGAGGAACTTGGAATTTTTTCTGCTATGTGGAGCGAACATTGTTCATACAAATCCTCAAGAATACACCTTAAAAAATTGCCTGCAAAAGCGCCTTGGGTAATACAGGGTCCTGGAGAAAACGCAGGCATTATAGACATTGGTGAAGGGTATGCAGTGGCTTTCAAAATGGAATCTCACAACCACCCGAGTTTCATTGAGCCATATCAGGGTGCGGCTACCGGTGTGGGAGGAATTTTAAGAGATGTTTTTACAATGGGAGCAAGGCCTCTTGCAAATCTCAATGGTCTTTTCTTTGGTTCGCCTGATAACCCGAAAACTCCTTATTTAATAAAAGGAGTTGTTGCTGGAGTCGGTGATTATGGAAATTGTGTTGGTGTGCCAACAATTGGTGGACAGGTAACATTTCATTTTTGCTTTAATGGCAACAATCTTGTCAACGCTTTTACTTTAGGTTTAATGAAAAGCGACAAAATTTTTAGAGGAAAAGCCGAAGGAGCTGGAAATCCTGTCTGGTATGTGGGTTCAAAAACAGGAAGAGACGGCATTCACGGAGCAACAATGGCAAGTGCTGAATTTTCTGAAGAGACTGAAGAAAAAAAACCTACTGTTCAAGTAGGAGACCCTTTTACGGAAAAACTACTTCTTGAGGCATGTCTTGAAATAATGGAAAAAGATGTAATTGTTGGAATTCAGGATATGGGTGCCGCAGGTCTTACATCGTCGTCTCTCGAAATGGCAGAAAGGTCAGGAAGTGGAATAAAGATAGATTTAAGCAAAATCCCATTAAGAGAAAAGCATATGACACCATACGAAATACTTCTCTCTGAAAGCCAGGAAAGAATGCTCTTCGTTGCAAAGAGGGGGAGGGAGAAGGAGATTCTTGAAATATTCAGGAAATGGAATCTTGATGCTGCCCAAATAGGAGAAGTTACAGACACAAAGAGGGCAGAATTTTATTTTGAGGGTAAAAAAGTTGCTGATATTCCAATTGAAGGGATAGGCGAATCATCACCACTTTATAATAGACCATTTGAAGAACCAAAAAGATTTAAGGAAAACCAGAATTTTAATGCAGGTGCAATTGAGGATGTGAAAAGCTTGAAGAAAGTTTTTTTAGATTTCATCTCAAGCCCTAACTTATGTTCAAGAAAATGGGTTTACAGGCAGTATGATCAATCCGTCAGAACAAATACTGTTATGACAAGCGGAAGTGATGCGGGAATAATAAGAATAAAAGGAACAAAGAAGGGTGTTGCAATGAGTCTTGATGTTAATCCAAGACTCTGCTTTTTAAATCCAAAGGAAGGAACAAAATGTGCTATTGCCGAAAGTGCTCTTAATCTTGCAGTTTGCGGGGCTAAACCTCTGGCTATAACAGATTGCCTTAATTTTGGAAATCCTGAAAAAAAGGATGTGATGTGGGAGTTCGTAGAATCAATTGAAGGAATGAGAGAAGCTTGCATAAAACTTGAAACCCCGGTTGTTTCCGGAAATGTTTCTTTTTACAACGAAACAGAGGGGACAGGAATTTATCCAACTCCATCAGTTGTTATGGTTGGAGTGGTGGAGGATGTTAATAATATAGTAAATCCCTTTTTTAAAGAGGAGGGACTTGAGATTGTTCTAATCGGGAAAAATGATCCTGTTATTGAAGGTTCTTTATACCTGTCCCACTTTTTCAATATAGATAAAGGAAAGTTTAATTTTGTAGACCTTGATTATCACAGGAGACTTATTGAATTACTGTTAAGTTTAAGTAGCCAAAAACTTATTGAATCGGCACACGATATTTCAGATGGCGGGCTTTTGCCAGCCCTTGCTGAATGTTTTCTCAAAGAGGGAAACAATATAGGAGCAGAACTTTTTTTAGATGAAAATTTTGAAAGAATGGATGCCTTTTTCTTCGGGGAAACCCCTTCCAGAGTTTTAGTATCCATCAAAAAGGAAAAGTGCAATAGACTTAAATCGATCTGTCAAAAATTTAATATTGATTACAAAATTATAGGGAAGACAGGAAGAAATATTTTAAAAGTAGTTTTCAACAATAAAGAAATTCTCAATATTCCGCTTTCAGAAATTTTTGAGAAATGGGAAAAAGGTTTTGAAAGGATATTTAAAAAATAGTTTCAATTTCTTAAAAAGAGAGGAAAAATGAGTGAAAAACATTTTAAACCTTTTGTAAAACCTGAAGAGAGGGTAAAGGAATTAACTTTAAAGGCGGTAGTTCTGGGAGCGATACTTGGAATTCTTTTTGCAGCCTCTTCAGTATATCTTGCTCTTAAAGTTGGAATGACCGTTTCTGCTTCAATTCCTATTGCTGTTTTATCAATTACTCTTTTCCGTCTATTCGGAAGGGCTACAATACTTGAAAACAATATTGTCCAGACCACTGGAAGTGCTGGAGAATCAATAGCTGCTGGAGTTGTTTTTACTATGCCTGCGATTCTTCTGATGGGATACGATCTGAAAGCCTACTGGGTTTTAACCATAGCCCTTCTTGGAGGAGTACTGGGTGTTTTAATGATGATTCCTTTAAGAAGAAGTCTGATAGTTGAGGAGCATGGCAAACTTATGTATCCAGAAGGAACCGCATGTGCTCAGGTTCTTATAGTAGGAGAACAGGGCGGAACAAAGGCAAAGATGGTTTTCTCTGGTTTTTTCATTGGAGCAATTTACAAGTTTTTATATGCGGGGCTAAAACTGTGGAAGGAGGTCCCCGAAAAAATTTTTAACTTCTACAAAGGTGGTTCATTCTCGGGTGAACTTTCACCTGAACTACTCGGAGTAGGATACATTATAGGGCCGAGGGTTGCTTCTATTATGATGTCGGGAGGTGTTTTATCTTACCTTGTGCTTATTCCAGCTATTAAAATTTTTGGTGGACAACTTAAAGAACCACTTTTTCCTGCGACAGACTTAATATCTTCAATGACTCCGAGAGATATAAGAAGCAACTATGTTCTTTACATTGGTGCTGGTGCTGTTGCGGCAGCAGGAATAATGAGTATGATACAGTCGCTTCCCACCATAATAAAAGCATTCAAAGCAAGTTTAAAAAAGCTTACATTTGGAAAAAAAACAGGTGTGACCTCAAATGTTTTAAGGACAGAAAACGACCTTTCTCTCAACATTGTCCTTTTTGGTTCACTTTTTCTTGTTGCCTGTATGATGGCAACACCTGGGCTTAATGTAAATTTCCTTGCGGCTATTTTGATTATAATTTTTGGATTTTTCTTTGTTACTGTCTCATCAAGAATTACAGGAGAAATTGGTTCATCCTCCAACCCGATTTCTGGAATGACAGTGGCGACACTTTTAATGACCTGCCTGATTTTTGTTCTTGTTGGATGGACTGGTATAGACCACAGGGTAATGGCTCTTTCAATAGGAGCCATTGTTTGTATTGCCGCTTCAAACGGAGGAACGACAAGTCAGGATTTAAAAACAGGTTTTCTTGTTGGGGCAACGCCAAAATATCAGCAGATTTCACTTATGGTGGGCGTTGTAACATCTGCTCTTGTTATTGGGTGGACTCTGCTGCTTTTGAACAATTCTTACACAACTTATGTTCCAGTAAATTATCACAATTTCAAAAATTGTGAAACTGTTTCAAGAACCAAGAAGGGTCCTGATGGCAGAGATTACAGGGTTGTTTTTATTCACGATTCGCAAATGGGTGTTCCTGTAGGGAAATACCTTTCTGACGATGAAGGCAACCTGATTTTTAGAGAAGATTTTGGAATAGCCGGTTCTTTTCCAAAGAAGTTCAAAAAAGGAAATAATCAGAAGATTGATGTTGACTTAACCCAATTTACTCTTCAAAAGGGGCCTGACCTCAAAGATTATTACAGAGTGGTGGTTGCCAACAAAAAGGCTTTAGATATCTCTGTCTCCCTTGCTGACGGTACCTATCTTGTAAATGAAAATGGGGAAGTTTCCTATATTGAACAGCCTGTCACAAAATTTGATGCTCCTCAGGCAAGATTGATGAATCTGATTATTGATGGAATTCTAACACGAAAACTACCGTGGGGGTTTGTTCTGATAGGTGTTTTTATTGCGATATTTATGAGATTGTCAGGAGTATCACCCCTTCCTTTTGCGGTGGGAGTCTATCTTCCTCTTTCAACATCCACTCCAATATTTGTTGGCGGAATTGTAAGATATTTCGTTGACAAATTAAGACACGAAAAGGAAGGAGTGGAAGCCGAATTCTCACCCGGTGTCCTTCTCTCCTCTGGATACATTGCCGGAGGCGCATTATGCGGACTACTTGTTGCAGGCCTATCAGGAGCTGGATTTGATGAGAAACTTGATATGTCAGGATATTTGGGAAAAATTTCCGAAGGAAACCTCTTTTCGTGCATAATGTTCGCTGTAATTACAGCGGTTCTTTTCTACACAGGATGGAAATCAAAAGGTGTTGAAGGAATTGAGAACAAATAAAATAAAAGGGGTTGTTTTTGACCTTGACGGAACTCTAATAGATTCAAAAAATGATATACTCCTTGCTTTCGCTTTTGCCTTTCAAAATATTGGGAGAGAAAAACCTGCTGATGAGCTTCTTATCCACACTATAGGTGCAAGACTTGAAGAGTGTTTCAGACCCTTTCTCGGAGATGATGAAAACCTACTAAAAGATGCAGCAAAATTTTTTAGGGAATATTACGAAAAAAATTTTCTTGATAAAACCGTTCCTTTTGAAGGTATAAATACTCTGCTTAGAGAAATAAAAAAAACCAGAAAACTTGCTATTGTAACAATGAAAAAGGGAATTTATGCAAGAAAAATTGTGGAACATTTTTTTTCAAGTAATGTGTTTGATAGTGTTGTTGGGGCAGAAGAGGGTCTAAAAGCGAAGCCTCATCCTGAAATGCTCGAGAAAGCTGTTGCAGATTTGGGGTTAAATAAAGATGAGATAGTTTATGTTGGTGACACACTTGTCGATTTAAAAATGGCTAAAAATGCGAATGTGAATTTTGTCTTTGTAAAATGGGGCTATGGGAAGAGTGATGGAGAAGAGGAAAATATAAAACTTGTCTCCAATCCTTCAGAACTTCTTCTGATGTTAAATTACCATTTTTAGAATTAAATATAGGAAACTCCTCTTTTACCTTTTACAATTTTTCCTATTACAAATGGTTTTTCTTTGAATTTTTTCAGGTGTTCAATTATCGATTCAGAACCTTTTTTGTCACAAACAAGAATCAGTCCAATGCCCATATTAAAGACATGGAACATCTCATCCTGTTCAACTTCGCCTTTTTCCTGAATAAATTTGAAAAGTGGTGGTATTTTCCAGGAACCCATAACTATTTCCGCTCTTAACCCTTCAGGAAGAACTCTCGGAAGGTTGTCTGTTATTCCTCCTCCTGTTATATGTGCTATTGCCTTTAAATTTTTGTTACTTAAAATCCCTTTTACAGATTTTAAGTAACTCCTGTGAATTTTTAGAAGGACCTCTCCAACTTTTCCACCAATATCTCTGACATAATCGTTGATTTGAAGGTTAAGTCTCTCAAAGAAAAGTTTTCTTACAAGTGAATACCCATTTGTGTGAAGCCCTGTCGAAGGAAGAGCAATTAAAATATCTCCTTCCTTGACTATTCGTGGCAGGACATTTTTTCTTTCAACCAATCCAATGATAAAGCCCGCAAGGTCAAAATCGCCTTTCTCATAAAGGCTCGGCATTTCTGCGGTTTCACCACCGATAAGGGAACAGCCATTTTTTTTGCAGGCTTTAGAAAGTCCCTTTACAACTTCAACAAGCACTTCTGGCTCAAGCTTTCCTGAAGCAAAGTAGTCAAGAAAAAAAAGGGGGCTTGCACCCTGTGCAAGAATATCGTTTACGCAGTGGTTGACGAGGTCCTGCCCGACACTATGGTAAATTTGAGCCTCTATTGCTATTTTTATTTTTGTCCCGACACCATCCGCTGATGCCACTAAAATTCTTTTTTTATCAATTGAATAAAGCCCGCCAAACAAGCCTATTTCAGAGACAACATTTTTTGTAAAACTTTTTTTTGCAAGTTTTTTGATTTCTTTAAGTGCAATATCCTGTGCCTCGATATCCACCCCTGAATTTTTATATGTTATTTTTTTCATAGAAGTCCTTTAAATTCTATATTTTTTCATCTCTTCATTGAGAAGTGTTGCACTTTGCTGAAGCGCACTCGTTAAAGATGAAAGCTCTCTAAAAGCTATTTCTATTTTCTTGCTTGAAGAGAGAAGTTCAGAAGTGTTTTCGAAAAGGATGTCGGTCTCTTCAGCCTGCTGCTTGACTTCTGCAGCACTGTCCTGGCTGTCTGAAGTGATTTTCATCATAGAATCGGAAATTACTTTTGTTCCTTTTGCCTGTTCTTTTGTTGCATTTCTCAACTGCATTGAAACCTCTCTTACCTTTTCTGCCTCCTGATGTAGATACTTCGTCGTTTTTGCCTGTTCTTCTGTTGCTCTTGTAATTCCTTCAATCATCTGGAATATCCTGTTTACGCTCTCCGTTGCGGTAAGACCACCGTGCGCTATCTCTTCCATAGCAATTGATATTTTCTTGCTCAACTCTTCCTGAGTTGAGGCTGATTCGAGAATTGTTTTAAGGGCTTCTCCAGCCTTTTTTGAAAGTTGAACCGAGTTTTCAACAACCTGTTGTGTCTTATTAAGAGCGTTTGCCATCTCTTCACCACCAGTTACAAGGGACTTGATTACATTTCTGATTTCTTTTGCCTGACCGGCTGTTCTTGATGACAACTCTCTAATTTGCGTTGCAACAACAGCAAATGATTTGCCGTATTCCCCTGCGCCTGCGGCAATGATGCTTGCATTAAGTGCGAGAAGGTTTGTCTGTTCAGTTACTTCTTCAATAACATCAACTATTTTGGATATTCTGACCATACTATCCTGAAGATTTGAAAGTGCTTCAAGACTTTGAATACTTGCCTTCTTGCTTCTTATGATTTCTTCCTCGACCGCTGCAACCGAACTGAAGCCGCTTTCTGCATCCTGTGTAACCTTGATTGATGTATCCTGAAGGACATTGGCGTTCCTCATTGTTTCCTGTAGTGCGGCGTCAAGTTCAGTGAGGAAAGAAACAGATTCTTGAGATGATTCCCTTAATACTCCCGTAGAAGAATTAATTTGTTCCGCGGTCGTTGACATTTCGTTCGCGGAAGCGACCGTTTTTTCAACAGATTTCATAAGAACATCGGCATTTGCGGCTATCTCTTCAACACTTGCCTGCATTTCAAGAACTATTGAGGAAACATCAGAGGTTGTCATAACTACTTTATCCATAGCCTGAGAGACCTTCTGTATGCCCTTTTCAAGAATTTCCGTCGATTTTCCCGTTTTTGATGCTATTTCAAGCTGGTGCCTGGCTTCCTCTGAAAGAGTTCTTGTAATATGGACCGTTCTGTTAACTTCCTGATCAACAATAGAAGCTGCATGCCGCAATTCTCTTCCCATCTTTTTCAAACTTAAAAATGTTTCTCTCAAATAATCCGAGACGTTCCCAAGTTCATCATCTGACCATACAGGAACAATTTCACGAAGGTCTCCTGTTGAAATTTTATTTGAAAGGATTGAAAGCCTTCCAATTGCTGATGAAATATCGTTACCGAGAAGGTAAATGTAGCCCGTAAAGAGGACAATAAAAAGAAATATATAAAAAAAGGCATATTTTAAGGTTCCAAAGACCTTGAAAAAAGAAAGTGCTTCAGGAGGGATTGCCACAAGAAGGTATTGATTTTTGTCAAGTTGAAATATATAAAAAATACATCTTGTTGTTGCTACCACCCCAGTTTCTTTTAAGTTAAGAGAAATATTCTTTAATTTCTTCTGAAAGAATTCTTTTTCTGAAGAAGAGATGATTATCTGCTCTGAAGTTATAAGGGCAAGTTGATATTTATGTGAATCATACGAAGAGACTAACTTCTCCCGTTCTTGTTCTGAAACTTCTTTAAGGTGTGAATTAAAAGAGGAAAGTTCTTCAGAAGCCCTCTGTAAAAGTGAAGTTTCCATATTTTCGGCTATTTTAAAATAAGTCAAAAAAACAAAAGCAAGACAGGCAAGAAAATTTAAGCCCAAAACTGAAAAAATAATTTTGCTTTTTAAAGTAATTCTGTATTTGTCAACCTTTGGAGGATTTTCAAGTTGAAGCTGTATTTCTTCAAGAAGAGGAGTAACTTCATTTTTGCTGACAAAATATGATAGGGCAAGTGATATCGATGCCGTAATCAATCCAGTAAAGGTCAGAGCCAGAGCAGACATTGTAGTTCCAATAAAAAAGAACTTATCGATTAGAACAAGAGATACAATTGCACAGACCCATATCAAAGCAGTACATAACTGTGCCCTTGCCACAAAAGATGCAAGATGAACATAAATTTCGGAGAGTTTCTTTGTGCTCAGCACCCTTCCTTGAGATTTTGCCCTTTTATATTCCGCAATGGGTGGTATTAAATACTTTTTGAAATACCACACTTTTGGGATTCTTGATAAAAGCAAAAGAGCTGCCACAGCGATTACATATCCCTTAACAAAAGGTAAAATCCCTCTTTGAACAGAGACAAAATAACTCAAAGCAAAAACAAGAGAAAATAAAGGTGGAACGATGTCCTTAATAAAGTATGGAATTTTGCGCTTTTTTGTCATAGCGCCTCCTTCACAATAACCTAAGAATTATAGTTTATATAAGAGATGAAAAAAAAACAAGTAAAAGAGTTTTAAAAAAAAACTTTCCAAAAAAGGAAGAAACATTAGCCTTTCCTTCTTGCTATTTCAAAGAGGGCTATGGCTGCGGCGGCAGAGGCATTAAGCGAATCAAGATTGCCTTTCATGGGTATCTTAATGAGGTAGTCACACTGTTTTTTAAGGATGGAATGGACACCCTGTTCTTCAGATCCTACGATTAACAGAAGAGGCCTTTTAAAGGGTATTTTTTCTTTATAAAGTGAGGTTCCCTCCATATCGAGGGCAACGACAAGATATCCCTCCTCTTTCGCCCTTTTTATTACTTCAGAATGGTTTGGAACGAGTGAAACAAGAAGATGTTCAACAGCCCCGGCTGATGCCTTTGCCACTGAACCTGTTATTCTGGAACTGTGGTGT
Source organism: Thermoanaerobaculum aquaticum (assembly GCA_020722885.1). GTDB lineage: Bacteria > Acidobacteriota > UBA4820 > UBA4820 > UBA4820 > UBA4820. The sequence continues at coordinate 16,238 of DYJZ01000020.1, read as the reverse complement.
GAACGAAGAGTGGCACCAGAAACCCCAGCGCAGTATGCGCTTCTTAAAATGCTGCCCACATTCTGGGGGTCTGTTAGATCATCGAGAGAAATAATAAACTGTTGTGGTTTTTCAAAAATTTCATCAAGAGAAACATATGGGTACTCCCCGACATCCGCCACAACTCCCTGATGGTGTTCAGAACCACATATCATTCTTAAAGCGTTTCTTTGTTTAATCTCTGCTTTGAGCCCTGAAACACCGCTCTTTCTTTCAACAAGAGAAACTCTCTTTAGATCGGAAGCGTATAGTTTTATTAATTTTCTTCTCTGTGCTTTTAAAACTTCAGAAACGGGATTAATTCCATAAACCAATTCCATAATATTTTATTTTACCACACTGCTGTCGAGGATAATTTGAAAGCGGAAACGAAATCCCTAAAATGGAGGATTCTGGAGGGGTTTTAGGGAGGTTTGAAAGCGAGGCTCACTGTTTTTATGCCTGTATATGTCATTATGCTGTCCAATTGGTTCTCAAAAAGACGCGGCTTAAAGGTTTCAGGTTTGATGGTTGGTGTTTGAAAAAACCTGTTGAGCGATTTCCATAAGTCCCCTGTCAAAGCTATATGATAATGTCCTAAAGAGATTTACTTTGAGGAATACACAAACGAAGTTATTTTCCTTTGTTTGAAAAGAGGGAGATTGCTTCACGGGAGAATTCCTCGAAGTAGAATTCGCAATGACTGCGTTAATAACAATTAACTGTCATCACAAGATTTGCTTCGAAGCGTTTACAGACGAAGTGATCTTCCTTTTTGAAGAGTAGAAGATTGCTTCGCCTGAGGAGGCTTCGAAGGAGTACTCGCAATGACAATTTTAGAGAGGGCTCGCAATGAGACGATTAGTGAGCACTCGCAACGGAGTATTTCTAAATAGTCTTGACATTTTTCCTAGATGGTTCTGTCAAAATTTATTTTGGACAGATGTGATTTTACCATAAAAAAAGCTTTATTTAATGTTTTGAAATTTATTTGAGCAAGGAATGGAGAAGTTAACGCCGGTTTCCCAATTGCTTTTATTGGAACATACATCACTTTCTTTTCTTTATTTTTCTTGTCGAAAGCCATATTTTGCCATACCAACTTTAAATTTCTTATAGGCGGTGTTTGTGAGGAAATTTTTTCAATAGATTCTTTGAGGTTAAGAAAATCCTCTTTTTTTAGATAACCCTGGATATATGAAAGAGCACTTTCCAGAACAATTCCTTTTGCAACACACCTTCCATGGGAAATCCTGTAGTTGAAATATTGTTCCAGAGAATGTCCCACAGTGTGTCCAAAATTGAGAAGATATCTTTCTCCTTTTTGCTCGTAAGGGTCTTTGCTTACTATTTTAAATTTAATTTCCTGTGCTTTCTTTACAATCAATTTTAGAGAGTCACAATCATTTAAGTTGGCATTAAGGCACATTTCAAAAAGTTTTTTATCTCTAATTATTCCACACTTTACGCATTCGACAAGCCCGTCCCTTAGATGACTTTCTGGAAGGGTGTTAAGGAAGTTCATATCAATAAAAACTTCAAGCGGAAAATGAAAACTTCCGAAGAGATTTTTACCTTTTTTTGAATTTATAGCGGTTTTTCCTCCAATTGAAGCATCAACCATTGAGAGAAGAGTTGTTGGAACTGCAACCCATTTTATTCCCCTAAAAAGAATTGAACTAACAAAACCGCATAAATCGAGTAAAGTTCCTCCTCCTACAGCGCAAAGGATGGTTTCCTTCTGAATTTTCCTTTCAAGAAGAGTTTCGCAGAGTTTATTAAAATAATTTAAGGTTTTTACTTTTTCTCCGTCAGGGAAAGGTATTACATCAATTGAACACTCTTTAAATTCTTTAATTAAAAATGGATAGAGCTTCGCTATTTTTTCAGAGATTACAAGAGTTAATAAATCTTTAGAATACCTTTTAATTAACTCTGAAGATAGCTTGTTAGTGAAGACAATTTTTGTTTGTTCAAAATTTCTTCTATAAAGCAATTTTGTAGGGGCTCCTCCAGAAGAGGTAAGCCCCCAAAAATCATACTTTGACGAAAACGATCAGGAGAGTATAAAGAACGAGTGATTCAATGAAAACAAGACCAATGATCATCATCATTTGAAGTTTTCCAGCAATAGCAGGATTTCGCGAAGCACCCTTGCAAGCGGCAGAAATACCTATTCCCTGAGCGATTCCGCAAAGAGCGGATGCAAAAGCCATAGCGAATCCTGCGGTAAATATTTTTACACTGTCTTTGCTCCAGAATCCTGTGCCGGTATCAGATGAACCTTCTTCTGCCAAAATTGGCACTGAAAGAATCAGGCAGATGATAAAAATTGAAATTACCGTAAAACTTTTTTTCACTTTTTCCTCCTTAACTTTAATGGTTTTCATCTTCGTGCGGTAGAGCCATTGCTATATAAACCGCGGAAAGTAAAACAAAAACGAAAGTTTGCATAAATGCGACAAAAAGACCGAGAAGAATAAACGGAACAGGAACGCCTAAAGGAACAAGTTTTAGAAATATACTGCCAACCTGATGATCTCCAAAAATATTACAAAAAAGACGAATTCCGAGAGAAATTGGCCTGAAGCAATGGCTTACAAGTTCGATGGGTGCAAAAAGGACCGCTATGGCAGCTATAGGACCCATAAAATGCTTTACATAAGAAAAGCCGCCTTTATACAAACCTATAAAGTTGTAAACCAAAAAAGAACATAATCCGAGTGAAAGAGTTACAACGATGTTTCCTGTTGGAGGCATAAGCCCGGGAATGAACCCTGAAAAATTTGAAAGAAAAATTAAAACTCCAAAGGTTCCTATAGCGGGAAGGTAACTCCTTCCGTTTTTGCCTATTATTTCTATAAGGAGTTTATCAAAAGATTCCACTATTATCTCAGCAAACTGTTGAAGAACGGTAGGATTGGAGACCGACATTTTTCTTGTTACAAAAAAGGAAAAAATAAGTGAAAAAACCATAATAAGCGAAAGCATAACAAGGTAATCGCTTACCTCTAATCCTGTCAGTTTCTCTAAAGCTATTGTCGGAAGAGATGATGCTTCAGCCATTTATCTGCTCCGGTCAAATAAGCCTATCAGCGTTAAAATCGTTATTGGCAGAGAAATCCCCAAAAAAACATAAAGGGATTCGCTCTTAAAGAGGTAAAGGATACCATATAATCCTACCGTGAGCAAGAGAATTTTAACAAGAATAAAAAGAGCAATTTTAGTGTATCCTGGTTCCTTTGAGTCAAATAGCATTCCTGACAATTCAACAATTACAAAAATGTCAATTTGAACTAAAATCGAGGAGAGAATGAAAGCAAAAGCGGAATTTTGGCTCAAAGTTAAAAGGAACAAAAGAAACAGGAATACTGAAAGAAGTGAAGAAAAGAGAAATAACTTCAAGAAAAATTTCATTCTCTCTATTCTGAGGCTTTTATCAGACAAGCTTTACTCCTTTTCCTTAAAAAAATTTAAAGTTCGGAAAACATTCAAAAAGCCTCCAATAAGCCCTACAAAAAAGCCTATGACAGTCAAAAGGGGATAAGTCTCAATTTTTTTATCCAGAAGGTAACCCAAAAAAGCCATTCCAAGCACTATCGCGGGAAAACTGTAAGCAATGTGAGAATAAACAACAACTTTTTTGTAATCAAATGCCATTTTGCTCTCCCGCTTAAATCATAAAAAATTTTAACCCATCATTTTCAATTGAACAAATTCTTAAAAAATTCTTTAATTTCAAAGCAAAAACAAATTTATCTAAAAATGCAAGTTAAAAATAAAATACTTATTTTTTGTTTTTATTTTCTTTGCTTCTTAAGTGGTTTACTTTTCTAAAACGGGGGAGTTCAAACTTCTCTTCAAGAAGGGCTTTTGTGTTTTCATAAAGACAGTGTGGACAGTATGAATATTTCTCAATCATACTATCAACAAAATTCTCTGTCTCTTTCAAATCTGACCCTTTAACATTTTTTTCACCACCTGACAGGATAAGTAGAGTGTTTTTGAGTGTTCTGGCTATCTTTTCTTTGTTTGGTAACACCTTTTCTTTTTTTGTCCTCGATACTTCTTTGCAGAAAAGTGGAATAAATCCCCAGTCTGATTCTTTCATTGATGCAAAAATTTCTTCTGAAATTCTGGCTCTATATGAGGATAAATCTTGCTCTGGGGCTATCTGCTTTTCAATTTTGGAAAGAACCTTTTCGCTATCTTCCCTCAATATTGAAGAAAAATAATCTTTTATTATAGAAAAAGGTGTTTCTTCATCGTAGACTTTGAGGGCAAGAAAAACTGTCTCTTCGAAGAATTTGAGATATTCCATCCTTGTAAGGTTTAAAAGATAAATTATATCGTGATAATGGGAATCTGGCTTTAGTTCAAGGAATTTGAATAAACTTCTATCTTTTGTGAGAGAAACAAGACCGTCAAGAAAATCAAACATAGAGATACAGTTGTTTTCTTTGTTGTATGCCTGGTCGTAAAATAATGCTTCGATGTCTCTGGGTGAAAAGCCGATTCTGCCTTCATAAAATTGAGTCTTTTTATACTCATCTGAAAGATAGAAAATTAGCCTCATCTTATTAAGGTCAAAAGATACAAGTTCTGGAGCAAAATCAGAAAAAGAATCGTAAATAACCACCTTTTCGTAAGGAGTCAGTCTTAAAACTGCCTCCCTCAATTCCTTGGGGTAATTTTCTTCATTGGGTTTAAAAAGTCGTGTAAAAACGGTGCTCAATCCTGATGCAATATGAAGCATAGGAGCGATATGTTTGAATTTTCCTATTTTCATCAGAGTTTTAAGATGTATTTCGCTCTCTTTTCGTCTTTCGAGGAGGTAGGGGATGGTAACAAAAGTCATTCTACCTTTAAATGCCGGGAAATCATGACTTTGTTTGAATGAGTCAAGATTTTCTTCTATTGCGGTAGCAAAAATTGTTGTATTTAAAGTAATGGAATTTTGAGCCACCTCCATCTCTCCTCTTGTTACGAGGGATAGTAGATATTTATTAAGTTCTGGGGCTCTTGAAAGAAAATCAGGAAATTCTGCGATTCCGTTATTTGCGCCTGTTATGCTTCCCTGAACCTGTTCTATTGTGAGATGCTGAAGAGCCGATGGTATAGCATCCCAGTTAGAATCTGTAGATATAAGGCGTGTTCCAGCATCAGGAGTTTCCTGAGGGGAAATTACAGCAGCGCCCCTTTGATATTTTCTTGAGATGTAAAATCTTCTTACCTGAATGTGCATAAGAATTTTTTCAACATCTCCACCGTATTCATCGTGAAGAGCATCAAAAACCTGCCTGCACCTGCTGCAGAGGTCGCCTTCAAGGATGAATTTTGAAGCGACAAACTTCTCCAGCTCTCTTTCGTCCGAGTTCTTTAAAAGTTCCTTAAGAAAGGGCAATCTTCTCTTGGGTGGAATTAAAAGAAGAGGAGAATCGTTCACATCGCAGGCAAGACGAAATGCTATCTGGTCGGAAGAAAGATAGGCATAAGTTGATGAAGAGGGAATTTCATCACCTTTCTCTCCAAACCCCATTCTTTTCCCGCCTTCGCGGGGGAAAACCCAGTGGAAGGTGTAAAGACAGCCCTCCTTCTTTCTTGAATATTCTTCAAGACCTCTCATCAACCATTCGACAAGGAGGCTTTTTCCTGACCAGCTTGGTCCGTGCAGGAGAATAATCTTGTCTGCACATCCTTCAATCACAAAATCTTTCAGGACACTGTAAATTTCCATCACCGCTGATTCCTGTCCAATAAGAGGAGGAGATGCGGAAGAGGGAATTTCCTGCTCAAAAAGTTTAAAAGTTTTAAAAAGATTTCCGAGAGAGTATACCTTTTTTTCTCCAAAAAATTCTAACATATCCAGAAGGTATTGAACCGAATTTCTTGAAAGAGAATAAGGCTTTATAGAAAGGTCTTTAAGATATTCAGAAAAAGATTTAATTCTGTGGTTTTTTTCAAAATTCTGCCTTGATTCTTCTCCCCATTCTTTAAACCATTTTTCAGTAAAATCCATTATTTTCTCCAGAACATCCACCATCTTTTTTTCTTTTCTTTTGTAGAACTCTCCTCTTTTTTTATTTTTTCTTTTTCTGGGGATTCAAGTTTTTTGCTCTCAATTCGATTATTTTTTATTTCCTTTTTTTCAATTGAAGAGATCAACTGTGAAGCTTCTTTTGCTCTCTTAGACTCCGGGGCGCTTTCAATAACTTTTTGAAGGAATTGTTTTGCTTCTTCGAAATTCTGGTCCATAATGTCTGCTTCGGCAATTCTGAAATAGACAAGTGGAATATTCCAGTAGTCAGGGAAATCTCTTAAGACAACTTCATAACGCGACTTTGCCGATTTTGGGTGAGAATTTTTAAGATAAAAATCTCCTATGTAAATTTCGTGAGCGGCAAGTATATTATTTACCTCTGTGAGTTTTTCTTTTGCGTCGGCCACATATTCAGAATTAGGGTAGTTTTCAATAAGTTTCTTAAAGACATCTCTGGAATATATGGCAGGTGAGATATCCCTGTCAGGTCTATCGATCTCTTTAAAATAGCACAATCCAATTTTATATTGGCAGTAGGGGGCAAGAGGGTGCATAGAATGAAAAGCCAGAAATGATTGATAACGGGAAATTGCCTCTGCGTATGCCTCAATATTCTTTTCCGCAAAGTAACTGTCTGCAATAGCGACTTCCGCTTTCTCCTTGTATTCACCAGCATCTTCCCTTAGAGTAATTTGTTCAAAGTACTTTCGTGCCGTTTGTGTCCTGTGTTTTTTGATAAGCGTTTCACCTTTCTGGTAGAGTTCTTCAACACCCATAAGTTCGACCGGTTCTGCTCTTTTGGGACCTCTGTTTTTGTGGCATCCTGAAAGAATCAGAACAGTTAACAAAAGAATAAAACATACTCTAAATGCTTTTATCAATAGAACCTCCTATAATCGAAAGGATTTCTTTTGGAACCCTTTTCGGTTTATTGTGGCAGTCAGTGGCTATATGTTTAGTTTTTCCTTCTGCAAGAAGTTTTCCGTCAGATTTTCTTAGAATCTCGTAGGCAAAAGAGAATTTAATAGGGCTGGATTCCTCAAGTCTTGTCTTAACAATAATCTCGTCGTCATATTTTGCGGAAACAATGTATTTTGCCCACGATTCTATAAGCGGCATTCTTATTCCAGACTCCTCCATTTTTGAATAGGGAAGTCCTTTTTGTCTCAGATAATCTGTCCTTCCTACTTCCATCCAGTGAAAATATACAGAGTGATGAACGATTCCCATCTGATCTGTTTCTACATATCTGACTCTTAATTCAGAAACTACTTCAAACATCTATAAACTCCGATAGTTCTTTTGCCGCCTTCTCTGGAGAAGGAGTGCCGAAAACAGAGGAACCTGCTACAAACCAGTTGCACCCGGCCTCCTTTAAAACTTTTATGTTGGAGGCACAAACACCTCCATCAACTTCTATTTTAACATTGAGTTCGTTTTCTACAATCATCTTCTTAATTTTTTTTATTTTTTGAATTGAATTTTTAATAAAACTCTGTCCACCAAACCCTGGATTAACACTCATAACAAGAACAAAATCAACATCGAAAATTATTTCTTCGAGTGCAGAGGCAGGTGTTGAAGGATTTATCGCCACACCAGCAACAATCCCTTCTTTCTTGATGAGATTTATTGTCCTGTTAAGGTTGGGGTTGTCTTCAAAATGAACAGATAAAAGATTTGAACCACTTTCAGCAAAACTCCTGATAAGCGAATCGGGATTTTCTACCATCAGGTGACAATCAAGAGGTATTTTTGATACCTTAGAAAGTGATTTTACCACGCAGGGACCAATTGTCAGATTGGGGACAAAATGGTTGTCCATAACATCAATGTGAATCAGTCCGCTAAAAGGAGAAACAAGCTCAATCTCTTCTTTTAATTTTGAAAAGTCGGCTGAGAGAATTGAAGGGGCTAAACATTTATCAGGAATTTTAAACTTCATCTTTCTACTCCCAAATAAACCATTGTGGAAGAATCAACAGGGTATCCAGGAAGAGGCTTCTGTCTTAAAATTGTTCCTTCTCCGGAAACACTATTTTCAACATAACATTGTATCCCATATTCGCTAAGAATTCTCATAACTGCTCCTGCCTCTTTACCTTTAAGATCTGGCATAACAAAAAGAGGTGGTTTCTCCCCCTGACTGACAAGAAGGAAACATTCGCTCTCTTTTGGCACAACTGTGGAAGGAAGGGGAATCTGTGCAATAACTGTTTGACTCTCGTTTCTTGAAGAAATATAAGAGGCCCCTTTCAATTTTAGGCTTTTTTGAAGAAGAGAAACCCCAGCTTTTTGTATTTGTTCTCCTTCGAGGTTTGGAATGATAACTTTTTCAATCCCTTTGCTTACAACTACATATATTGTCTGACCTTTTTTTACGCTCATTCCCCCATTGGGAGTTTGCCTGATAATTATTCCCTTTTCTCTCTTTGTATCATATCTTTCTTCCTGGACTTTCAGTTTAAGGTTGTTTCTTTTAGCGATAACTTCGGCATCCTCAAGAGTTGAACCAACCACCGAAGGGGCAAGAAGTGAGGAAGATGAAGTAGAGAAGAAAAGAATCAAAAGAAAACCGATAAATATTCCACAAACAAAAAGAAAGGCAAAAATGAAAAGTTTAAACATCCTTGCCATAAAACCTCCATATTGAAGAATACCATAGAAATTCATTTTTTTTTAGTATATTCTATTATATGGAGACAAAAAATGTGGTTTAGGAAAAAGCAAAAGCCTGAAGCAACACCTGAAAAAGCAAAAGCGGTAAAAGTTCCCAAAGGGTTATGGATTAAATGCGAAGGTTGCGGGCAGATAGTCTATGGGGATACAGTTGAGAAAAACAACAAAGTCTGTCCGAAGTGCAACTACCATTTTCATATTTCTTCAAGAGAAAGACTTGAACTTTTATGCGATGAAGGAAAATATGAAGAAATTATAACAAACCTTCAACCTGAAGACCCTCTGAATTTTGTTGATTCAAAACCGTATAAGGAAAGATTGAATGACTATCAGAAGAAGTCAGGTGAAACTGAAGCCATCGTTGTTGTCAGGACTGAAATAGAGAAAATAAGGACGATCCTTTGTGTTATGGAATATGGTTTTATGGGCGGGTCGATGGGCTCTGTTGTTGGCGAAAAAATTAAAAGAGCAATAGATATATGTATTGAAGAACGGTTACCGCTTGTTATTGTTTCGGCTTCGGGGGGAGCAAGAATGCAGGAGTCAGTTTTTTCTCTAATGCAAATGGCAAAAGTTTCAGCAGCCTTGAGTGACCTTGCAAAGGAAAAACTTCCCTACATTTCAGTTTTAACGGATCCCACAACAGGAGGGGTAACCGCATCTTACGCAATGCTCGGAGATGTTAACATAGCAGAACCTAAGGCTCTTATTGGATTTGCCGGGCCGAGAGTTATTGAACAAACAATAAGGCAGAAACTTCCTGAAAACTTTCAAAAATCTGAATTCCTTCTTGAAAAAGGTATGGTTGACCTTGTCGTTCACAGAAACGAACTCAAAAAAACATTGGGACTAATGCTTTCTTTTCTATTAGATAGAAGTTAATGACTTTTAATCAATCTCTGAAATACCTTGAAAAATTAACTGTTTATGGTATAAAAACAGGTTTAAACCACACAAAAATTATTGCAAAGGAACTTGGAAATCCCCAAAATTTTTTCCCTTCAGTCCTGATCGGGGGAACGAATGGCAAAGGTTCGACATCAGCCTATATTGAATCAATTTTAAGAGAAAGTGGGTATAAGACCGGGCTCTTCACCTCGCCACATCTTGTGGATGTGAGAGAAAGAATAAGAATAAATGGCAGGTTAATTTCAAGGTTACTTTTTGCTTCTGGGATTTCAAAAATAGAGGAAGTTTCAATAAAAATGAAATCAAGCGCCTTAATTGACGAGAGCCCTACATTCTTTGAAGTTCTAACTCTTTTAGCATTTCTTATATTCAAAGAAGAAAAAGTTGATATAGCGGTTGTGGAAGTCGGAATGGGTGGAAAAAATGATTGTACAAACATTTTAGAACCTTTGATTTCGCTGGTAACAAATGTATCGTATGACCATCAACAATACCTTGGAAAAAGTATAAAGGAAATTGCAAAAGAAAAAGGTGGAATTTTCAGAGAAGGGAAATGGGCGATAGTGGGAATAACTTCAAACCTGGCGGTAAAGCATCTTCGAGAAGAGGCAAAAAGGTGTCGGGCAAAATTCCTGAATTTAAAAAAGCGAGAAATAAAGAAAAATGAAAATTGTTTCCTTCTTAAAATTGATGGAAAAGAGATAGCTTTTCCCGAACCCCCTCTTGCTGGTAACCATCAGATAGAAAATGCTGCTCTTGCTGCTCTTGTATGCGACAAACTAACAGAATCAGGATACAGGATATCTAATAATGAAATAAAAAAAGGCATTGAAAAAAGTAGATGGGAAGGAAGGCTCCAAAAATTGGGTGAAAATCCTCTCACCTTTATTGACGGAGCACACAATGTTGATGGGATAAAAAGATTAAAAGAATTTGTAAAAACTTTAAAAGGTGAAAAAATTTTGGTTTTTACTGCGCTAAAAGATAAACCAATAAAAAAAATGGTTAAAATTCTTGAACCTCTTTTTAATGAAATTCTCTTTACAAAAGTCGATATGAAAAGGGCAACAACCAGAGAAGATTTTCAGAGAATTTTCAACAAAGAAAAGATAATTTTTTTTGAAGACCCCATGGAGGCTCTTGAAAAAGCAAGAAAAAAGGCAGGAAAAGATGGAGTTGTGATTGTATGCGGAAGTTTATATCTAACAGGTTACATCCTGTTAAAAATCAAAAATCTTAAAAAAAGACTCTGGGGAAGTGGCCTTTAAAAATCAACTAATCTCTTCTATACTATCTTGTATATACTCCTCTTACTGCCGAACCATCCGGGTTAATAACAATGAATCTTGTTGGAATCCCTTTAAGGAATTTCTTTTTCAGTTTCTTTCCTTTCTCTATTATTAGACTATTTTCTTGAATTGTTATATATGGCCAGGGAGAGTTATCATATTCGAAAACAACAGATGCCCCACTCTGGAAATTTGTTCCATTTATCTTTAATTTAAAAGGATTTTTGAGTTTTTCTACGGAAGTTATCTCAGGAGGGGATGAAGGCATTGTTACATCAAAAGTCATTTCTTCTAAAGGTTCAGAAATGTTATCTATAACAAATCCACCATTTAAGCCACAATATCTTGCATTAGATGGCATTGTGGTGAAGCTAAAGGAGGAACCCTCAGTGTAATAATCATCTCCATCAGCCCATTTGTTTTGTTCAATTTCCTCAAGTCCATCTGCTTCCATAAGCCTTAAAAGTTTGTGAGAGGTGTAGGAATTATCATAAAGAAAATTGTAGTTTGCAGAATCAGTTCTTGCGTCAATATGCCATATCAAAAGCCCATCATTGGGGTATGGGGCATCGTTCCCGGAGCGGTCTCTGTACTGAACCATAAAATATTCGGAAAACTGATCTCCGTATCTGTATTCAGGCATCACAATTACAGCATCGGGGTATTCACCTGATGGAAAGAGTGAAATCTCCTCACTTGAATTTATTATTTTGGGCTCAATCCATTCGAGAAGCATTTTTGAAAAACAGTTATGGTCACCATAACCATCCATCTGGTCAAGTCCGCCTACTCCTCCACTTGGTCCTATTGTATCGTCGTAATCGTAATAATCTGGAAGACCCGGTGCGTGCCCCGTCTCGTGAATAACCACTCTTGGCGAGAATGTTCCGCTTTGTGGTTTTGCCTCCCACTGCCAGGAGTATCTTCCAAGTCTTTTACCATCAAGTTTGAATGAAGTGTCATTGAAATAAGTCATATATCCCCACCAGAAATTCGCCCATCCATTGTCCGAACCTGTCCAGACAACAATGAAATAATCAAATTCACCGTTTCCGTCGTTATCATAATGTGAAAAATCGTGTCCTTCGTTTTCGTAATAAGAAAGCGCCTCTTTTATCAGTTTTTCTCTTCCCTGTGTTGTTTCAGAAACCTGTGACCTTTCGTAAGGAGTTGTGTACCAACCAATAACATTTCCACCAATTTCGAGTTGTCCATAAGATGACCTTCTGTAAAAATTTCTCAAACTCTCATAAGGAGGGGTAGAAGTGCCGTCACCAAAAAGCCTTGAATCAACAACATCCTTATCGGTGTTGTGAGGATAATCCTGAAAATCTATCAAAAGGGCAAGAATTTTAACATTGCCTTATGTCGGCATTCCCTGCCAGCCAACAGGAGGAGCCATTTCGCAATTATTTAGTTTTGAGTAGAGCCTTTGCACAAGATACGGAGAAACTTTATAATTCCCGAGTTCTCTGGCGAATTGAAGACGCTGTTCAAGGGTTCCATCCAATTTCTATTTTGCAATTTACTGTGGGTCGGGGGGCTCGAGAGAAAAAAGCTCAATAGATAAAAGCATTGCAACTGTTAACAGAGAAAAAAGAAAACCAAAATTTTTTAACATTTTAAAAACCTCCAGAGGTAATTATACACAACAATTTTATTATAGAGAAAATTCCAAAAATTTTTAGATACTTTTTTTATAAAAACTTTCCTGAGAAAAAGGGGGAGCGTTAAACTCCCCCTTCTTTTCCCTTAAAAATTTTCAGTGTTAAAACAGCAAAATAGAAGAAACTCATAATGGTAACAATTAAAGGGGAGGTCGGGAAATCGAATTTATAGGAGATATAAATTGAAATAAAAGTCGCCACGGTCCCTGCTAAATAGCCTATAACGAGAGAGGGAAAGAACCTCTTTGAGAAAAGTCTTCCGATTAGTGCAGGAATTATCAAAAAGGAGAAAACTGTCAACACTCCAGCCATAACAACCGATTTTACAAGAACAAGACCGAATGTAAAGAAAAACAGGAATTCCCAGAAATTGTTTCTTTTCCCTTCAAAAGTAATGGCGAAAAAATTTTTTCTGAAAAAGAGGTGAAAAGCCCCTATAATTATATAAAGAATGTATGCGTAAATGACTTCGTGTTTTGTTACCCAGAGTATGTTTCCGCTTAAAATAGATTTGAATTCTTCACCTCCGTGCGGGGATTTATCAAGTATTAAAGTGGCAAGTGCGAAAGAAAAAACATATAAAACCCCTATAAAAGCCTCAATGTTGACAATTTTTTCTGCTTTTCGAATAAAGGCGAGAATTAAAGAACCCAATAAGGCAAACATAAGAGCCATAAGATAGTGTTTTTCATTGCCGAAATAAAATGAGAGGGCTATACCTATCCCGATAAACTGAGCCATTGCTATGTCAACAAAAACTATTCCTCTCTCAAGGATATGTATTCCAAAATATGCGTGTATGAGAACAAGTGCAATACAGGCGAAAAAGGGAAGCAAAAGAAATGATAAATGTTCCATTTTACTTTTGTCCCCCTATTGTCTTTAAAACACAGTCAACCATTGAAATCCAATCTTTTGCCTGTTCTGTTGCTCCTACATCCTGGGGAATTATAGCCATCTTCACACCACTTTTTTCTGAAAGATATCTAACTTCTTTTTCTCCGATTGTGTTTGCTGTGATTATTAAGTCAATTTTTTCATTTTTGAGTGTGTCAAGGAGAGAACTTAAATGTTTTGCAGATGGCGGTATTCCCGGTTTTGGTTCTATGTTGGTAACAATTTCAAATCCATATTCATCGGCAAGGTATTCAAGTAATTTATGGTATGTAACAACCTTTTTGCCTTTGAGATTCAGTTTCTTCCATTCTTCCTCCTTTTGTGAAAGTGCCTTTAAAAATTCATTTAGATTGTTTTTATAAAAAGTTTGATTTTCGGGATCAAATTTTGAAAGTACCGATTCTATGCCCCTTGCCACTCCTTTAATATTATAAGGTGAATACAAATAATGGGGATTACCGAGAGGGTGTATATCTCCCATACTTCTGTCGAGAGTTGTTGGAACTTCAATTGGAGAGATAAACTGTGATAAATCAACATTTCCCTCCCTTCCAGGCTGTATTTTCTGATTGGCTGAAGATTCAATAATTCTTGGTAGATAACCTATTTCAAGATCTAAACCGTTGTAAAAGAGAATATCACATTTTCTTACAGCAAGTATCATACTCGGTTTTGCCTCTACATAGTGAGGATCTTCTGATGGTTTTACAAGAACAGTTATTTCTATTTTTTCCTTTCCTATTTGCTTTGCAATATCACCGATGAATGGAAGTGAGCAAACTACTTTCGTGGTGCAAAAAGAAGTTAGAGAAAATAACAATGTCAAAAGGAAAAAAGTCTTCTTCATTTTTTTCTCCTCTCAGAAAGAATGTGCCGCATGGGCACCTATTCCAAAAATAAATTGCAGAATAAATTCATTGTTTGTTTTTTGTAACCTGCAGGATTTATCATAATTATGCTGGAATCTGATTCTTGAAAACTCGGTGGGATTATATTCGACCATTGTTGAAATCCTGTAGGGGTCTTTACCGAAATAAATATTGGTGTAGTTTATTTTGTATTCATCCTTTAATAGATTTAACCTCTCATACCTTGTTCCTATCCTCCATCTACCATTTCCAAATAGATAAATTGCCTGTAAGTAAAGACCGTCTTGAGTTCTTTTAAAGTAGTTTATAGTGTCACCTTCTTCAAGGTTCCCTTTTTGAGTTCTGTAAAGGTATTCTGTCTGCAAAGTAAAACCCCTGTATTTTGATTTTTTCCACTTGTAAGTAAATTCAAAATCATAAAGTGATGAATCTCCTCTGAAGGCAGAACCGTGCTCTATAGATTTATTGTAAGCATCTCCTTTTAAAAAGGATATTCCTGTTAGAATTGTTGAAAAATTGCCGAAATCAAAGGAAGTTTTTGCAAAAATTGTGTAACAGTGAGGGCCATTTTTTGCCTCTTTCCCGAATAACATTTCATTATTTCCCTGAAAAACTTCCCCTCCAATGTTAAGATAAAAGGGCAACCTTGGAAGGTAATTTATTGAAAATCCAGTATCCGTTAAACCCTCTCCACCTAAAAACGCTGTATAGGGAAGGGGAGCTTCGTAAAAATCCCACATATGGGCGTGTTGTGAATTCAGTCTTCCAAAACCACTTTTAAATTTACCACCTTTTAACTGAAAACCATTTGGCAGGGAAGATGTTACGAAATATGCCTCCTCAACTTCAGAACCCTCTTCGCTGAAAGGAATTGTGGTGTAGAGGTTGAAATAGGGATCAACGGGTGCATAGAGGTATAGTTCAGCATAATTAAAATGAAATCCTTTTTTGTAACCGCCCCCTTCTTCAGCATGTCCATGCTCAATTGCAAATTCTTCATGGTGGTGGGGAGAGGGAGTAAAGCCTGGAAGATATCGGTGCTCAAGTTCCTCTTTGTCAAGGTTTGAAGTATAAGCGCTCGTGTCAACGACAACTGATATATTTGGATTCATAAGACTTGAAGACCCGAACAAACCTGTTGATTTGAGCTTCACCTCTTTGCTTTCACTTTTAGAATCAGTTTTTTGCTCCATTCTTGTGGATTTTAACAATTCAATCTCTTCTTTTAACTGTTCAATGGTTTTTCGCTGCTGTTCAATAAGGTTAGATTGATTTACCAAGGTTTCTTCAAGTTTCTTTATTCGTTCTTCAATATTATCACTCTGGCATAAAACCGCTATTGTTAAGAAAAGTCCTAAAAACAATACAAAATATCTTTTCATCTTGCCTCCTTTTCTTGAAAAACTTTTTAGAAGATTCCTGATCTAAAAAATTTAATAAGGAGGCGGCCTTGCAAATAGGTTGAATATTTTTAAAAGAGAAGGTTTGATTTTATAAGGTAAGGAGATATACCAGAATAATCCAAATAATACCAGAAGAAAAATTTGTGCAGGCAAAAGAATGAAAAAGTTAGTAAGAAATGCACAGACAGAACAATCTTCTTTGTGGTCTAAAAAATCATTATGGTGGTGGAAGGCGACTGAAAATATGTAAATACACGACAGGGTTAAACTTAAAATTGCCAAAAACCTGAGTGCTCTCATTATTCAATCCACTCTAGATATAATTATATCACAACTTTTTATCAACAACAATTCTTTGTAGAACTCCACAACACTTGAGACTTTTTGGGAAGGAAAGGCAGCAAGACAAAATCATTTTTAAGTTTTTAGCAGTCATTGCAAGCCCTCTCTAAAATTGTCATTGCGAG
>DYJZ01000019.1 GCA_020722885.1 Thermoanaerobaculum aquaticum | reverse complement strand
GTTTTTGGGGCATTGTTCTACAATCAAAGTGTTGCGCTTGGAACTTGAATGCGCCAAGCATATTATTGTTAGAGTAGAGGGCCTTTATGATGAATTTTTTAATTGCTCTTAAAAAAATTGAAGATTCTTTTCTGAAGGAACTTTCTTTGTATATTCTCCCCCCCGCCCCCCTCTGCCCACAACGTGAAAACCAACTTTAGGTGGGGATAAACATCCCCGCAAAGGGTATTTGTTTAAACAGGGTGGTTCTTGAATTGCTGCTACAAATGAAAAAAGGAAGATTGCTTCGTAAGTGAGAGCTTTGAAGGAATACTCGCAATGACTGCGCTGTTTTTTAAGAGGAAGATTGCTTCGTAAGTGGGGGCTACGAAGAAGCACTCGCAATGACAATTTTAGAGAGGGCTCGCAATGACAGGTTACCTCTGCTTGCAATGACTGCCCTCGTAACGGAGTATTTCTATAAAATCGATAGTAGAATTTATGCAATAAAAACAAAATTCATTTGTTTTAAAGAAATAATATTGCTAAGGGAGTTTTAAATGGTCAAATTAACAAAATGTGCCGCAAAAGAAATCATTAAAAAGATGTGCGAGGAAGGGCTTTTAAAATACGGATTGAGAGTGGCAATTGTAGGGGGTGGATTAAACGGTTTTGAATACACCCTCTCATTTAACGAGAAACCATCAGACAATGATATGGTTTTTGAATCAAACGGGGTAAAAATATTCGTTGACCCTACTTCGTACATTTATCTGCAGGGAACAACCATTGATTTTGTCAAAAAAGAGAATATGGAAGGGTTTATTTTTCACAACCCAAAACCAGTATCGCTCCTTGAAAAAGAAAGCAAAGATTTGAATTAGATATTCCAGATATAACAACTTGCGTATGATCGGTATGGTTTCCATCTTTCTCCAAATTTTTCAGTCTCATCAATTGTCAAAATTTTCTTTTTCTTGAGAATTAGTGAAAGATTTTTTCTTATTCCATAATCTGTTGAGGGCCATACATCTTCCTTTTTCAAGCCAAACATAAGGAACATATTTACGGTCCATACACCTATTCCTTTTATTTTTAAAAGTATTTCTGAAATTTCGCTGTCACTCTTTTCTTTTAGATTCTCAAAATCTATTTCTTTTCTGTGGACCATCTTTGAAAGAGTAATAATGCACTGCAATTTGGAATTAGATATACCAAATTTCTTTAACTTATTTGTATCAACTTCTGAAAGGTATCTGGCAACATCTTTTTTATTTGAAATGGCGTTTTCAAATTTGATGTATATGGCAGAAGCTGCTCTTCCTGAAAGCTGCTGGCTTATAATCGCCTCAATCAGAGCAAGGAATGCTCCTCCCTTTCCGTAAATATCAAGAGTGGGAAGTTCTCTTTCTTTTGCTATTTTTCCAAGTATTCTATCATTTTCAAAAAATCTTTTGATTTCTTCTTTTCCGTATCTCATAGATGAAATTTTACCATAACATCTTTTTTTTAAACCTTTTTTGATGTATTTTAGTTTTCTTAAACGGATGGAGTTTATGGATAAATGGCTTTTAGATATTTACAGGAGAAAGGAAGAAGCACTGACAGAGCTTGTCGAAGAATACGCCTTCCCTTTAAGGAGGTTTTTACTGGGAATGGTTAGAAACGAAGAGGATGCAAAGGAATTGACTCAGGAGACTTTTTTGAGATTTATTGCACATCCTCAAAGGTTTTTGGACAAAACTCAAATGAAAAAATATCTTTTCCAGATTGCACACAACCTGGCAATCACCAAGGTGACTTCAGCACCATCAAGAAAAGAAGAACTTACTGATGAATTTAATGAACGGGCTAAAAACGAATCAGCTACTTCACTTCTTTTGATGGAAGAGAAAAGAAGAAATGTTCTCGAGTTGCTGCAAAAACTCCCTCCTCAGCAAAGAAGGGTTGTAATCTTGAGAAACTGGGAGGATATGACATTTAAAGAAATTGCTCAGGTTCTTTCCATTTCGGAGGGAGCAGTAAAAGCACACTATTTTTTTGCATTAAGAAAACTTAAAGAAGAAATAGAAAAAAAAGGGATGAAAGAGGCAATCAATGAATAAAGAAAACAAAATGGTCAAAGTTTTTTTTGTTGAAGAAGAGTTTAAACAATTTTCAGATGTAGAAAAATTGATAAAAGATGGAATGCCATCTTTTGACGATGATTTTAAGAAAGAGATAGTCAAAAAAATATCTCAAAAACATAAAAAGGGAAATTTTTTATTAAAATCGGCAATAGCAGCATCTCTTATAATTGTTGCCTTTTCGTTTTTCCTTTTAAGACCGGTTTTAAACGACGAAGCAAACACTGTTTCTGGTGAAGCTATCAATGAGGTTCTAATTTCTGTTGGAGGAAGCGATGAGTTGAGGCTTGATGAAGTGTTAGACATTGTAGAAAAAAACAATAAAGATAACTCTAAAAAATATGAAGACTATATCAAATATTATTTAGGAGGAAACGATGAAGAAGATTTTTCTTAGTACCATTTTACTGCTTATTTCAATTATTGTTTTATCTCAGGGCATTTCTAAACCTCCCGTAATTCAGCCCCCTCCTAATGTTGAAGATGAGGATTTAGCCCCGCCACCTCCCCCTGAAGAGAGAGAGAACGCGAGAATCTTTCTTGCCTATAAGATGAAAGAAAGATTAAAACTCAGTGAAGAACAGACACTTAAGGTTCTTGATATACTCAAAGAGGGCGACACCTTCAGAATGACTCACAGAGAGAAAATGGCTGCCTTGAGAAAAAGATGCTACGACCTATTGAAAAACGAAAAAGCATCAGATTCTGAACTTAGAAAAATGGTTGAAGAAATGATGAAGGCAAAAAAGGAAGGAGAGGCAAAAATGGATGAAACAGAAAATAAACTCCTCTCTATTCTGTCGCCAAGGCAGCAGTTAGAATGGCTCCTATTTAAAAAAGAACTTCAAAAGGCAGGATTTGGCAGAGGAAATCCTTCTTTTAATCAAAAAAGAAGAGGAAGAAATTAAGAGAGTTTCTGTGCTTCAAAAATTTTTCGCTCTTTTTAACTCCCTAAACTTTAAAGATAAAATCTCAAAAGGGAAAAAGGGCGAAAACCTTGCTTTAAATTATCTAAAAGGAAATGGTTATGAAATTGTCGAAAGAAACTTCAGGGTTAAAGGGGGGGAAGCCGATTTAATTACAAAAAAAGATGAAAAAGTGATTGTTGTAGAAGTTAAATTTAGAACCTCTGAAAAATTCGGCTCTCCCCAATCCGCTATTACCAAAAGGAAATTTAGACGACTTCTTAGGGCAGGAACCATCTACTGCAGGAAGAAGGGTTATTCTGCAAAATCACTGCAAATAGATGTAATTTCAATTTTGATGAAAAATAAAGAGCCAATTATTCGCCATTTTAAGAATATAAATCTAAAGTGAAACCTTTTTTTCAAACCATCGTCTAAATGGTCTGGAAAGGAGGTTTTCAATGACAGCAGATTTAACAGCAATTTTCGTTATTGGCTCTATGTGCCTTTGTGCAGTTCTTATAGTTGCGGCTTGCCTTTTTTATTACTATAAGAAAGAGCAACTTAAAGCAAAAGAAAGGCTTTCAGCAATAGAAAAAGGAATAGCCCCAAAAGATCTGTTCTCAACCGAAAATAATGAAACTAGTTATAAATTCAAAAGAGAGTCAGAAATTTATGGTGGAATAAAAATGTTTATATTGGGGCTCTTTCTAACTCTTGCTTTATATGTAACTACAAGTCCAGAAGGTTTTGAAGGAGCCGTATGGGGGCTTTTGGTTGCCGGAATCGGCATTGCAAAAATATTTGTCGGTCTTTTAATGAAAAAGCCTTCTGAAGAAAAGTGAAATTTTTTGCAAAAGAATTGTCATTGTAAGACCAGCTCCACAAGATGGCTATTATACGATGACAATTAACTGTTACTCGCAATGACAGCATTATAGCAATTGACTGTCATCACGAGGGTGGCTTCGAGGCATTTGCAGAGGAAGTGATCTTCCTTTGTTGAAAAGAGGAGGATTGCTTCACGGGAGAATGTCTCGAAGTAAAATTCGCAATGATTGCGTTGTTTGTTAAAAGAGGGAGATTGCTTCGCATAAGAAGGCTGCGAAGGAGCGATCGCAATGACTGCTTTAGAGAGGGCTTGCCCAGCAGGTGTTTTTGTTTTTCAAGGTTGCCGATGGTGATAAATTCATTGACCGCTTCTTCTGGCATTTTCGGATTGACATATTAGTTCAGGAATGAGCCTTCGTAAATAAGGTCGTCTATACCCTGTTGCTCCATGACTTTTCTCATACCTTCTTGAATTACGTTTTCGATATTATCTCTCTACTCAGCGAGAAGGAACTGGCGGCTGCCGCCATCCTTCATATCTGTCCAAAGTAAATTCCTACGCTAACATCAAAAAAGTCAAGGAAAAAAGGTTCAGCAATTTTTGGATTAAATTGTTTTGTCAGATGAAGGGAATTACAAGATGGCAAAAGGGGGCTTTGCTACTGCAGGATCAGTCAGGAACATTCCTGAAGGAAAAACCAAAATAAAAGTAAATCACCCCTAAACCAGTCCAAAACCCCATTTTTTTACAGGATCACTTTTCTGAATATAAAACTATCCTGAGCAAAAGTAACCTGTCTATTTTTTCTGACCTTTTTCTGAAATTGGCAAAATCAATCCCTGTTTCTCTTTTATTTTCCTTTCAAGTTCATCCATCATAGTGGGATTTTCAAGAAGGAACGCCTTAGCATTTTCTCTTCCCTGCCCAATGCGGGTTTCTCCGTATGAGTACCAGGTACCTGATTTTTCAATGATTTTTTGTTCAACTGCAAGATCAATAATGTCCCCAACTTTTGAGATTCCCTGACCATACATTATGTCAAACTCTGCCTGTCTGAAAGGAGGAGCCATCTTATTTTTTGCTACTTTTACTCTTACTCTGTTCCCTGTGATGGAATCGTCACTTGCCGTAATATTGGATATTTTTCTTATCTCAAGACGAATTGATGCGTAAAATTTTAAAGCCCTTCCACCTGTTGTAGTTTCAGGGTTTCCATACATCACTCCAATTTTCTCTCTGATCTGATTTATAAAGATTATTGTCGTATTGCTCTTTGATACTATACCTGTAAGTTTTCTTAGAGCCTGTGACATCAATCTCGCCTGAAGTCCTACAAAGGAATCTCCCATATCTCCTTCAAGTTCCGCTTTTGGAACTAAAGCTGCAACGGAGTCTATTACAATTAAATCTACTGCGCCTGATCTAACAAGAGCCTCTGCAATCTCAAGAGCCTGCTCTCCTGTGTCAGGCTGGCTTATGAGAAGGTTCTCAATATCGACTCCAAGTTTTGCAGCGTATTGTGGATCGAGAGCGTGTTCAGCATCAATAAATCCTGCAATCCCTCCCTGCCTGTTGACTTCGGCAATTGCCTGCAGTGCAAGAGTAGTTTTTCCTGAACTTTCCGGTCCATAAATTTCAACAACTCTGCCTCTCGGATAACCACCTATTCCGAGAGCCCAGTCAAGATAAAGACTTCCGGTAGGAATTACCGGGACTTTTTCTTTCGGCTTTTCCCCGAGACTCATAATTGAACCTTTCCCAAACTGTCTTTCAATCTGGGTTACAGCCGCTTCAATTGCCTTTTTTCTCTCTTTTGTTATTTCCATTTCTCCTCCTCTCACTACGAAAATCACTAATCAACTTCTCCAAGTAGAAGTTTCAAAATAAGTGATTTTTGCGCATGAAGTCTGTTTTCTGCTTCATCAAAAACTACCGACTGCCACGATTCAATCACTTCATCGGTAACCTCTTCTCCTCTGTGTGCCGGAAGACAGTGGAGGAAAATTGCCTCTTTATCTGCAATAGCCATCATTTCAGAGTTGACCTGGTAGGGAGCAAAAATTTTCTTTCTTTCTTCAGCTTCTTTTTCCTGACCCATTGAAGCCCAGACATCAGTGTAAACCACATCCGCTCCCTTAACACCCTCTTTCCAGTCATTTGTTACTGCCATTGTAGCACCCATCTTTTTTCCATCTTCAGAGGCTGCCTCAAAAATCTCTTTATTTGGTTCGTAGCCCTTTGGACAAACCACTGTAACCGAAACCCCTGTTTTTGCTCCACCCTCAAGGAGTGAATGAGCAACATTGTTTCCATCTCCTACAAATGCAAGTTTTAGTCCTCTCAATGTTCCCTTTTTTTCAAGGATTGTAAGATAATCTGCTATCGCCTGACAGGGATGGTGTAAATCGGAAAGTCCATTTATTACTGGTATTGAAGCGTACTCCGCAAGAGTGGTTACAGAATTATGGGCGAAGGTTCTCGCCATTATAATATCAACCATTCTATCAAGAACTCTTGCAATATCTGGAACGCTTTCCCTCTTTCCAAGAGAAATGTCAGAGGGACCAAGGTATATTGCGTGCCCGCCCATCTGAGTCATTCCTGACTCAAAACTAACCCGTGTTCTTAATGACGGCTTTTCAAAGATCAACGCCATTGTCATATTGTTAAGAACATTTTCGTAGTCATCAGGATTTGCCTTCAGTTTTAATGCAAGTTCGAAAAGACTCTCAATCTGTTCTGTTGTAAGATCCGCAACTGTAATAAAATCTTTACCTTTCATTTTTTGACTCCTTATGCAATCTCTCTGCTTAATTTATGATAAATTTTTGTTCCAGCCTTTCCCGAAAGCGCTTTACCAAGGTTTGAAGCGTCGGTAAGGAGAACTTCTCCACCTTTTCTGGCAAGGAATTGAGCCGCCGCTTCAATCTTTGGACCCATTGAACCGGGAGGAAACTGCCCTTCTTTATGGTATTTCATTGCCTCCTCAAGACTCATCTCTTCTATTGCTTTTTGATCCGTTTTTCCAAAGTTTATATAAATATTTGGAACTGAAGTAAGAAAAATCAACTCATCAACATCAAGTTCTGTAGCCATCAAAACGGAAGTTCTGTCCTTATCTATCACCGCTTCAATTCCTTTGTATCCGCCGTTAATATCTTTCACAACCGGAATGCCTCCGCCTCCTCCTGCAATTACAATAAAACCACAATCGTAAATTTCTCTTAGGGAATCAATCCCCAATATTCTTTTTGGTTTAGGAGAAGCGACGACTTTTCTGTATCCTCTTCCACTGTCTTCAACCATTGGCCATTTTTCAACTTCCATAAGATGTTTCGCCCTGTAGGCAGTATAGAAAGGACCTATTGGTTTTGTTGGATTCTTAAAGGCTGGATCCAGAGCATCCACTTCAATTTGCGAAAGGAGAGTAACAACTTCCCTTTTTATTCCAAGTTTGATAAGTTCATTTCTTATTGCCTTTTCAATAACAAAACCCATACTTCCCTGCGTTTCTGCGACACAGACATCAAGAGGTAGGGGTGGAACTTTTGTTACTCCTTCCTCCACCCTGATCAGATTCTGTCCCACCTGCGGACCATTACCGTGAACAATTACTATATTGCTATACTCTAAAAAAAGAGGAGCAAGCATTTCTGCAGCCTCTGTAGCATTTGATATCTGCTCGTAAATTGTTCCTTTTTCTGTCGCCTTAATCAGAGCATTGCCTCCAAAGGCGATGAGGACTCTTTTCTGTATCATTTAATCCTCATAAGAATTTCTTCAGAACATCTTCAAGGTTTGGGTTGCCAATTTCAGCAAGTGAATATCCAACTCTGACCGAAGGCTTGTTGATTTTTATCAGCCTTGCAAGGTCTATAGGCGTGGCTATAACAACAAGATCACATTTTGTTCTGTTAATTGTTTTTTCAAGGTCTTTAATTTGTTTTTCGCCATAACCCATAGCAGGAAGGAGAATTCCTATGTCGGGATACTTTTTATAGGTTTCCTGAATCGATGCTACAGCGTAAGGTCTTGGGTCAACGAGTTCTTTAGCACCAAATTTTCTTGCAGCCATAACACCAGCGCCGTAAGCCATTTCACCGTGTGTGAGGGTCGGGCCATCTTCTACTACAAGAACCTTTTTCCCTCTGATAGCCATTGGCTCAGAAACCTGAAGAGGCGATGCGGCTTCTATCACTATTGCTTTTCTATTAACCTGATCAATGTTGTATCTAACCTCTTCTATGCTTTCAATATCAGCCGTGTCAACTTTGTTTATAACTATCACATCTGCTCTTCTGGCATTGGTTTCTCCTGGATGATACATAATTTCGTGACCGGGTCTATGAGGATCAACGACAACAATTTCAAGATCTGATTTGAAGAAAGGAATATCATTATTTCCACCATCCCATAAAATCACATTGGCTTCTTTTTCCGCCTGTCTCAGGATTTCCTCGTAATCAACGCCAGCATAAACTGTTACTCCATTAACAATATGCGGTTCATATTCTTCTCTTTCTTCAATTGTGCAGTTATGCCTGTCAAGGTCCTGTAAACTGGCAAATCTCTGGACTCTCTGTTTGTTTAAATCTCCGTATGGCATTGGATGCCGAACCGCTACAACCTTTTTTCCTGCTTTTCTTAAAATTTGGCTAACCCTTCTCGTAGTCTGGCTTTTCCCGCATCCTGTTCTCACTGCACATATTGAGATAACAGGCTTTGAGGATTCCAGCATGGTCTCCTTTGGTCCAAGGAACATATATGAAGCCCCTTCAGCGAGCACTATTGAAGCCTTGTGCATAACATCTTCGTGGGAAATGTCAGAATAAGAAAAAACTACAAGATCAATTTTTTTGTCCCTAATTATTTTTGGCAGGTCTTTTTCGTCATAAATAGGAATACCTTTAGGATATAGTTTTCCAGCAAGTTCTTTTGGATATTTTCTTCCTGCAATGTCAGGAATTTGCGTTGCAGTAAATGCTACAACTTCAAAATCCTTATTGTCTCTGAAAAACATATTGAAATTGTGAAAGTCTCTTCCTGCTGCTCCCATTATTACTACTCTTTTTAACGACATAAATCCTCCTATTAGATAAGTTAATTACCGCAATAGCGGGCTAAATTGAACCGAAATTTTAACATTTTAAAAAATATTGGTCAACACTGTGTAGAAGTCCTGTCATAACTATATGATAATGTCCTCACGAAATTTACTTCGAGGCATCCACAGACGAAGTGATCTACATCATTGAAAAAGGAAGATTGCTTCGTAAGATTATGCTGTGAAGAAGCACTCGCAATGATAACACTCGCACCGGAGCATTTCTAAATAGTCGACAATTTTAAAAAAATTTTTCTTTAAGATTAAAAAAAAGCCGCACGAAAGTGCGGCATTTGCGTGGATGATGTAGAACTGTGTCTTACTTCTTTTTCTTTGCCGGGGCTTTCTTTGCTACTGCTTTCTTTGCTGTGGTTTTCTTTGCTGCAACTGTCTTTTTAGGTGCTGCTTTCTTTGCTACTGGCATCGTTTCCTCCTTTGTCCAAAAAGTTTTACTGCCCTGTTGTTAAGCACCAGATGTTGGACAATTAGATAATAAAACAAAAAAAAACTTTTGTCAAGTGGGTAGTATTTAAATTTTGTATAACCCAACAAATTGACTTTTGAATATTTTTAGAAAAGTGATATTCTTATAACCTTGTAAATTATTTCTGATGGAGGTGAGAATGAATAAGGAAGCAGAACCCAAAACCAAACTTGATCTTCCAGAAAATGCCTATCGCGAACTTAAGGAAGGCGAAAAGTATATTCCAGTAATTCCCCACGAAAGTGGTATTACTGAAGTTACTTCAAGGTCAATCATCTTCGGTGTATTAATGATTATTATTTTTTCTGCTGCGGCTTCTTTCATTGCTCTTAAACTCGGACAGGGAATTGAAACCGCAATACCAATAAGTATTCTGGCGGTTGGCTTTTCAACAATGGTTAAAAGAAAGAGCATACTCATTGAAAATGTCAATATCCTTGCAATTGGGGCAACATCTGGAATTGTTGTTGGTGGCTCTGTTTTCGTTATGCCCGCAATTTTCATGCTCGGGCTCGATAAACAGCAGGGAACATTTGGAACATTTCTTCAGATCTTTATCGTTCCTTTTCTTGGAGCTGTTTTAGGTGTTCTCTTCTTAATCCCCTTCAGAAAATATTTTACAACTGAGATGCATGGAAAACTTCCCTTCCCGGAAGGCACCGCCACAACAGAGATTCTTGTTGCAGGAGAAAAGGGAGGGAAACAGGCAAAAGTTCTTCTTTACTCTCTGGGAATAGGAATTGTCCTTGACTATCTTTCTCTTGCTTTCAAATTCTGGAATGATGTTTTTACAACATCTCTTGTTGATCTGTGGAGCAATATGACTCAGAAATACAAGGCTGTCTTTTCGATGAACACATCGGCAGCAGTTCTTGGCCTTGGTATTATCATCGGTTTAAAGTACGCTGCAATAATAATGGCTGGTTCTATGCTTTCCTTTTTTGTTCTGATTCCTCTTTTTGGTTATTTAAGTCCCGTCTGCCAATCTGCTTCCTACATAGATATTTTCAGGGAAATAAAAGACCCAAATACTGGAGAAATAATTTTTCACGGCGTCAGAAATATTGGTGTCGGTGGGATTTTTGCCGCTGGCGTAATTTCAATAATAAAAATGTCCTCAGTAATAAAGCAGGCGTTATCACAGGTAATCTCACAGATTTTCAAGAAACACGAAGGAGAAGTAAGGACAGAACCATCGAGACTTGATAGAGATATTCCAATGTCTATGGTGATGATTATTGGTGGTGTTCTTGCAATTGCTATATTTCTTTATTTTTTCTTTGTAGTGGTCAAAAATGAACCGAATGCATTTTTAATCTCTTTCCTTTCTTTGATTTTGACTTTCTTGATAGTATTTCTTTTCTCGGCGGTTTCCGCATGGGCAGTTGCAATGATCTCTGTAACTCCAATTTCTGGAATGACACTTACAACCCTGATAATTGGTGCTGTCGCCCTTTCTGCCTTCGGGCTTAAAGGAGATTCTGGAAAACTTGCAATTCTTCTCATTGGAGGGATTGTCTGCACTGCACTTTCTATGTCTGGTTCGCTTGTCACTCAATTTAAAATTGGCTACTGGCTTGGTTCCACTCCGAAAACAATTCAGTGGAGCAATATTTTAGGTTCAGCACTTGCAAGTTTGACAGTTACTGCTGTAATAGTTCTCTTTGCAAAAGTCTATGGCTACGGCACTCCTCAAATGCCAGCACCTCAGGCAAGTGCTATGGCTGCTGTTGCGAACGCTTTTATGGGAGGCAAGGATGTTCCGTGGCTTTTCTATTCACTTGGTGCTGTGATTGCTGTTATAGTTTCTATGCTCAACATCTCTGCGCTTGCATTTGCTCTTGGAATGTACCTTCCAATTGAACTTAACAGCCCTATTTTCCTCGGTGCCATTGTTGGATACCTTATACAGAAATCAACAAAAGACAAAAAACTTTCCAAAGCAAGAAACGACAAAGCTATTTTAATTGCATCAGGATTTATTGCAGGAGGTGCACTCGCAGGAGTTGGTGATGGGATAACAAGAGCAATAGCAGGAATGAACGGAATAGAGGAACTTCCAAGCGTCTGGGGAGAAAATATCCATCTTCCAAACTACCTTGGACTTTTAGTTTTTCTTGCTCTTGCAGTTTTTCTCTTCTTTGATGCAAAGAGAGCAAAAGTTGAGGAGTAAAAATTGAAAAGTTTTACAAAATATCTTGTTTTCAACACAAAAAACAGAATTGACTTTTTAAACATTACAAAAGATGTTCAGAAAGCGGTTATGGAAAGTGGTATAAAAGAGGGCCTGTGTCTCGTAAATGCTATGCACATAACCGCTTCCGTTTTTATCAACGACGCAGAAGAGGGGCTTTTAAATGATTTCAGAAAATGGCTGGAAGAGATTGCCCCTCATGAACCCATTACCCGTTACAACCACAACCTCACCGGTGAAGACAATGGTGACGCTCATCTTAAAAGAACAATAATGGGAAGAGAGGTTGTTGTTGCTGTTACAAAAGGTCGTCTCGATTTTGGTCCTTGGGAGCAAATCTACTATGGCGAATTTGATGGGAGAAGAAACAAAAGAGTTCTAATAAAAATCATTGGCGAATAATGGGAAAAAAGAAAACTCAGAAAAAGAGTGGCGTTAAAACTCTCCATCTTCCAACTTCAGTAAGTTATTTTGTTGCCGGAATTGGAGTATTTTTTATTCTCATTTTTTTTATTTTTATTCTTTCAAAAGGAGGCGGAAAAAAAGAGCTGACAGAAGTGGAAAAAGAGAGATTTAATTCAATAATTTCCCGATCTCAAACTGATGGAATCATAATTAAAACTCAAAAAAATAATGAGGAAGGCTTTTTGTTCGTAAATGAAGAAAAGTGGGAAAAGATACCTCTCGACTCAAAGGAAGCAATCTGTCTTGCCGTTTCAAAATCACTTGACATAAAGACACTTCTTGTTAAAGATGAAAATCAAAACCATCTTGGCACCTATCGTATCAACAGCAGGTTGTTTGAAAAAAGGTAATTATCTATTATTCTTGAAATATCTTTCTAAAATGGTATCCGTAGATTGCAAGAGAAACAGAAAGAGAAAAATAAGAAGGCTTAAACAAAGCAGTCCACAACAGCAACTTCCAATAGTAGAAACGCTCCTTTCCTAAAATACCAATTCTCATGGTTGACCGTAAAAACGCTTTTATTTGCTCCATTTTAAATTTGAAGTCTTTTGGTTCATTTTGTTTTACGGCTGTATAATCTTTAAGAAAAGTTTTTAATCTTTTATAGTAATTCTCTGGCTTATAAAGGTTACAGACCATTTCTCTATATTTTTTCATAATGGTCTCATAGTCCATTTTTAAAACAATATTTGTTGTAAAATCAGTGTTGCTTCCTGTAATGTTTTCTTTCAATCTACCCATACTTTTCATTTTTTCATAAAGTTTTGTCCCATAAGGGGCTTGAAGCAGTCCAACCATAGCAGTAGCAATTCCGCTTTTCTGAATAAAGTGATAAAGTTTTTCAAAACTGCTTTCAGTATCGTTGTCAAAACCTACTATAAATCCTGCCTGAACCTGCAATCCAAGACTATGGATTTTTTTGACATCTTCAACCAGATTTCTTTTTACATTCTGGTGTTTGCTGCATTCACAAAGACTTTCATCGTCAGGAGTTTCAATTCCTATAAATACAGTATCAAAACCGGCGCGGCACATCATTTTGATCAATTCTTCATCGTCTGCTATGTTAATAGAAACCTCAGTAAAAAAAGGAACTCCTTCTTTTCCTCTTCTCCATTCAATAAGGGCGGGAAGAAGTTCATTCTTTACAACCTTTTTATTTCCTATAAAGTTGTCGTCAACAAAGAAAATGCCTCTTCTCCATCCAGTATGGTAAAGGTTGTCAAGTTCTTCTATTATCTGACTCACCTTTTTGGTTCTTGGTCTGTGTCCGAAAAGAGCAGTAACATTGCAAAAATCGCAATCAAAAGGGCATCCACGCGAAAATTGAATGCTCATCGAGGCATATTTATTTAACTTCAAAAGTGTGAGGTCTGGTGGCGGTGTTTCTGTTATGTCTGCAAAATTTGTAGTAGAATAAATTCTCTTCAAGTCACCTTTTTCAAGGTCTTTAAGGAAAAGAGGAAGCGTGATTTCAGCTTCATTTAAAACAAGGTGATCAACATCCTCAAAATTAAAAGGTTCTGAAGTAAATAGTGGTCCTCCAGCAACTATTTTCTTTCCAAAATCTTTACACATTTTAATAACATTTTTTACAGATTCTCTTTGAATTGTCATAGCGCTTATAAAAACAATGTCAGCAAAAGAAATATCTTTTGCTTTCAAAGATTCAACATTCATATCCACCATCTTACAGCTCCAGTTTTTGGGCAAAAGGTTCGCTACAGTCATTAACCCCAGTGGAGGAAAGGCAGATTTCCTTTTCAAAATTTTTAAGGCATAATTAAAACCCCAAAATGTTTTCGGAATTTCAGGATAAATAAGAAGTGCTTTCATCAACAAACTCTACTTCCCAAAGCACAAACGCTTCATTGCCAGAAACTATTCCATTTCGGCATTGTAATTGTATTCCTTTTTTTGATTTTTATCAAATTGAAGAGAAAAAGATTGAGGTACTTTCAGTTCTTTTTTCTTTTAAGTAAGAAGAATCTTTTCAAAATCTCTGAGCACTCCTCTTTAAGAAGCCCCTGGAAAATGGGAAACCTGTGAGGATACCTACCATCATTCCACGCTTTTTTTAAAAGTTCGATGCCACCAAATTTTGGTTCTTCCGCACCAAAGACAAGGCCTTTAATTCTTGCCTCAATCATAGCACCAATACACATAAGACAGGGTTCAAGTGTTACATACAGGATTGCCTTTGAAATATCTTTGTTCTCTTCTTTACCTTTCATCAAAACATTGAATTCAGCGTGTGAAAAAAACCCCCTTTTCTCTTTTCTGTTATGATCGCTTATGTATGTTCCATCTTCAAAAAATAGAAGAGCACCAACGGGCACTTCATCCTCTTTAAAAGCCATTTCAGCCTCTTTTAGCGCAATTTGCATTAACTCCTCAGGGGTTAACATTTAATCAGCTAATGGAAGGCCTTGTGCGTGTTCAAAAAGAACCGGGCCTCTGCACCATCCAATAAGGTTCGTTTCAGACTTTATCAAATAGGAATATTTGAGAAAATCTTCACTGACATCACAAACAAGGATAGTTATTTCACTATTCTCTTTAAGGTTTGCAACAACATCCTTAAACTCTCTTGTTTTGTAAATAGGGAAACTTTTTTTTACTGTTGCCTTAACCCCAACATAATAAAATTCCTGGGGAATTTTGTCCAACTTCCTTGTCTGTTTGTTTAGAACATATTTATCGTTCTTTTCCCAGAAACCCATCCAATCTTTGACATAAACGATGCCGTTGCCATTTATTTTAGGCCATCTCGAAAGTTCGCCCATTTTGTAAATTGCTTTTCCATCATAATAGTAAAAAACATAAACATCATCATCACTGGGCCCCGGCGTATGAACGGCAATTTCTTTATATTTATCGGATGTATCTATATCAAAAATTGCAAAGCCGTCGCATTCTCCATCTTCAAATTTTCCCTTTATTTTTAATTCGTTTATATATAGTAGATAACTGCTTCCATCATCAAATGTTTTTGTTGAAATCGATTCTTTTTTTCCATCAAAGTTGAGATCTATTTCTGCCTGTTGAAAAAGCTCAAAGGACATCAGTGAAAAACTATAAAAAAGAAAAAACAAAAGGATTTTTGATTTCATTATTTCTAACCTCCTTAAAAATATTATAAGATTTTTTTGGAAAAAATTTCCACCTGTTGTTTTATTCTTCGGCTTAAACATATTCATTTTTTAATAAAGTGCAAACCTTGTTATCTCCTTTTCAAATGAAGTAGTGAAGGAAGTAACTGCTCTTTTAAGTCTTTTAAGATAAAAAATGGAAAATTACCCTCTTTGAGGGCTAAGATAAATAGAATACATATTGATTCTTTTAACAAATTGGTATAATGTATGTGGCTTTAATGCTGTCCTAAATAAAAGGATTGCAAAGTACTTTCTTTTAAAAAGGATTTTGTTTATGGTAAGAGAAGAGATAAGAAACATTGCAATAATTGCCCATGTTGACCATGGAAAAACTACTCTTGTTGATGCTATGTTATGGCAGTCGGGGATTTTCCGTGCAAATCAGACTGTTATGGAAAGGGTTATGGATTCAAACGCCCTGGAAAGAGAAAAAGGTATAACCATTCTTGCTAAAAACACCTCCATAAGATACAAGGATGTCAAGATAAATATCGTTGACACACCCGGACATTCAGATTTTGGAGGTGAAGTTGAAAGGGCACTGACGATGGTGGATGGCGCTCTTCTTTTAGTTGACGCAGCCGAGGGCCCCCTGCCACAAAGTAGATTTGTCTTAAAAAAAGCCCTGGAAAAAGATCTCCCCGCAATTGTTGTTGTAAACAAAATTGACCGTTCTGACGCAAGGTGCAATGAGGTTCTTAACGAAATATACGATCTTTTTATTGATCTTGATGCTACTATAGAACAGATAAAATTCCCCGTTCTCTACACCAATGCAAAAAAGGGGACTGCGACATTAGATTTATCACAACCTGGTAAAGACTTAATTCCTCTTTTTGAAACCATTTTGACAACTATTCCTGCACCCAAATACAATCCAGAAGAACCACTTCAGGCACTTGTCACAAACCTTGATTTTAGTGACTATCTTGGAAGGCTTGCTCTATGCAGAGTTTTTAACGGCTCCCTGAAGGCTCAAAAGGAACTGATTCTTATTCAGCAAAACTCGCAGATAAAGGGTAAGCCTACCGCCTTAACTCTTTACGAAGGGCTTGAGAAGGTGAATGTGCAGGAAGTTGTATCAGGTGACATTTGTCTTCTTGCTGGATTCCCCGATGTATGTATCGGAGACACATTCTGTGAAGTTGATTTCCCAAAACCTCTTCCAAGAATAAAAGTCGATGAACCAACTATGTCTATGATTTTTTCCACAAACACTTCTCCATTTTCAGGACAGGAGGGGACATTTGTAACTGCAAGACAGATAAGGACAAGACTTGAAAAAGAGGCACAAAAAAATGTGAGTTTAACAATAATCTTCCCCGAGACTGGAGACCAGTTTGAAGTAAGAGGAAGAGGAGAACTTCAACTTGCGATTCTCATTGAAACCATGAGAAGAGAAGGGTTTGAATTATCTGTCTCAAGACCTAAAATTTTGACAAAGCAGGATGAAAAGGGTAACATCCTTGAACCAATGGAAATTCTCCAAATTGACTGTCCTGAAGAATTCATTGGAGCGGTAACACAAATCCTCGGCCCGAGAAAGGGAAAAATGACAAATATGGTGAATCACGGAAGTGGAAGAGTAAGAATGGAATGGAGAGTTCCAACGAGAGGGCTCATTGGATTCAGGACGCAGTTTCTTACTGAAACGAGGGGAACAGGAATTATGAACTCCCTCTTTGACAAATATGAAAAGTGGCAGGGGGATATACCCGGAAGAGTTACAGGGGCTCTTGTTGCAGACCGCCCCGGAAAAGCGACCTCTTATGCAATAGACCACCTTCAGAGTAGAGGACAGCTCTTTGTTGCCCCGCAAACACCAGTCTATGAGGGAATGGTGGTGGGTGAAAATAACAAAGAAAACGACCTTGATGTGAATATCGTGAAGGAAAAGCATCTGACAAATATGCGCGCTTCAACTGCAGACGAATCAGTAAAACTCGTCCCGCCAAAAATTCTTGGGCTCGAGCAAAGTATTGAATTTCTTGCTGAAGACGAGCTGCTGGAGGTAACACCACTCAGTTTAAGAATTAGAAAGAAAATCCTCAAATCTTCAGACAGGTACAGAAACAGAGTAAGACAATAATTTTAGTCCGTTATTCTTTTTATTTGTTTTTTTACTAAAACCACTGCTTTCCAGGATAATTTGAAAGCGGAAATGGAATCCTGAAAAATTGAGGGTTATGGACGGGTTTTTTGGAGGCTTGAAAGCAAGGCTCACTGTTTTTATGCCTGTATATGTTATTATGCTGTCCAATTAGTTCTCAAAAAGGCTCGGCTGATAAGTTTCGGGTGGTGTTTGAAAAGGCTCGTAGAGTTATTCCCATAAATCCCTATAGGTAAAGGAGAATCTCTTTCCGCTCATCTCTGCACCGCTCTTTTTTGAAACCTCGTAAAACTCCGCCTTCGGAATTAGTCCTAAAGTCTGTCCCAAAACACTGCTATAGTTGTTCATGGTTGAGCCTCCTTTCGGTATCTTATAGTTTCCTTCCTCAGGGAAAACTATTTTATCCGAAAATCGCTCAACCTTTTTCTTTTCCCCTTGACTTCTTTGATGGTTCTGTCAAAATTTATTTTGGACAGATGTGTACTAAAACCATCTTTTTTTTCTGAAAAAGATTACCATCACTATTGCAACAAGAGCCATAAGGAAAAGTATAAGAAAGTAACCGAATCGCCACTCGAGTTCAGGCATAAAACGGAAATTCATTCCGTAAACCCCTGCAATAAATGTCAGAGGTATGAATATTGTTGAAATTATTGTCAAAACTTTCATCACTTCGTTTAATCTGTTGCTTAAATTGGAAAGGTAGATGTCAAGTATGTTTCCGCTAATGTCTCTAAAGGTTTCTATAAAATCAATAAGTTGAAGGCTGTGGTCGTAGATGTCTCTGAAATATAAAGAAGTGGCTTTTTGAATAAGCGGAGAATCGCTTTTTTCAAGAAAGCCAGCTAACTCTCTTATGGGCCAGACAGATTTTCTCAATAATATCAGATTTCTTTTCAGCCGGTGTATCTGCTCAATCGTTTTTGATGATGGAAAAGAGAGTGTTTCTTCTTCTATATTTTCAAGTCTCTCACCTATTTTTTCAAGCACTACAAAATAACTGTCAACTGTTGCGTCAATTAAAGCGTGGGCAAGATGGTCTGACCCCATTTTTCTTATTCTTTCTTTACCTTTCTTTATTCTTTCTCTTAAAGGGTCGAAAACATCACCCGCAATTCCCTCCTGAAATGATATTACAAAATTTTTCCCTGTTATGATGCTTACCTGCTCTGTAAGAAGTTCATCTCTCTCTGCTTCGTAGTTCACCATCTTTAAAACTACAAAAAGAAAATTTCCAAAATCTTTAGCCTGGGGTCGCTGCTCCGTGTTTAAAATATCTTCAAGAACAAGTTCATTGATATCGAAAAATTTTCCCGCTTTTTCAACTAAAGACACATCCGAAATACCATCAATATTTATCCAGGTTACCCCTTTTCTTGAAAGAAATTGTGATGACTCCTCAAAAGATGAAATCTCTTTTTTCTCTACGGTTTCTTCATCGTAGTAAATAAGTTCTATTCTGGCTTTCTCTTTCTTCTCTTCGCCAATATGAACAAGACTTCCAGGAGGAAGACCTGCTTTTTTTGAAACTTTTTTCAGGTATCTTTTACTTTTTTTCTTGCTCATTATCAATTCTCCTTGAAAAAATTCTTTTCAAATTCATTTTTAAAGTCCAGAACTTTTAAGAGAAGTTCTTCCGGGTCTTTGACAAGAGAGAGCGATTGTCTGAGTTTTGCGCTTTCTACCATTCCTTTTGTATATTTTCCAACGAATACTTTCATAAAATGGAGTGAATTTTCTTTAGAAAGTTCCTTCATAAGATTTTGAAAATGCAAAATAAGAAAATTTAGTTTTTCCTGAAAAGTGACTTCTTCATAGTAACCGTTTTCAAAAAGACTTTTTATCTGCTTGAAAAGGAAAGGATTTTTAACTGCTCCTCTTCCTATCATTATTCCGTCACATTTTGTC
Source organism: Thermoanaerobaculum aquaticum (assembly GCA_020722885.1). Taxonomy (GTDB): domain Bacteria; phylum Acidobacteriota; class UBA4820; order UBA4820; family UBA4820; genus UBA4820. The sequence goes on along the minus strand of DYJZ01000019.1, from coordinate 9,483 downwards.
TTTTCTGCCATTTTTTTTGCATCTTCAGGGGTAATAATATCTCCATTTCCCAATACAGGAATTTTGAGTGCTCTTTTAAGTTCTGCTATATGATCCCATTCTGCCCTGCCATGATACATTTGACTTCTTGTTCGTGGATGAATTGCAACCATTGAAGCCCCACTTTCTTCAAGGAGTTTCCCGATTTCAAGGAAATTTATATTTTTTTCGTCAAATCCGCTTCTTATTTTACAACTTACTGTAATTTTAAGATTTTTAGAAATCTTTTCCACCATCAAAGCCGCCTTTTGTGGATCTTTTAAAAGTGCTGCTCCTCCACCTGCTTTTACAATTTTGTTTACAGGACAACCCATATTTATGTCTATGAATTTTACTCCCAATTCCGAAGCCAGAGAAGCTGCTTCAAAAACTCTTAAGGGATTTCCTCCACAGAGTTGAAGAGCAGTAAAATCAACATCACTTTTGTTTAAATAATTTTCTATTTTCAAAGTCTTTCTTAAAATTCCTTCCGCAGGAACAAGCTCCGTAACAGCAAATCCGACAAATTTCATTTCAAAAAGGGTTATCCGCAAAATCTTTTCTGATAGCCCTGCCATCGGGGCAAGTATTAGGGGGGGATTGATCTCTTTTCCGTTTATAAAAAAACTATTCAAAAATGTCCTTTCTTTCTTTTGCAATCAATTCAACAAATTCTTTTTGTGCTTCCTTTTTAATTTGCTTTTCCGGAATGTCAAGAACTCTGAATTTAATAATAGCTTTTTCAAAATTTAGCTCAACTATATCATTTTTTTTAATCTTATAGGCAGGTTTGACTTCTTTTCCATTCACTCTGATTCTTCCAATTTCAATACCTTTCTTTGCCTGATTTCTCTTTTTTAAAAAATTTGTGTTTTTTAAAAAAAGGTCAAGTCTCATCTTACCCCCAGTAAATGTCTACCATAGAAAAAAAGAGTATAAGAATGGAAACATAGCCGTTTATGGTAAAAAAAGCTGCATTTATTTTGGATAGGTCATTGGGCTTAATAATAAGGTGTTCATATACCAGAAGAGGAAGAACAATAATAAGTCCGATGTAGTAAAATATATAAGCACCGTGAAAATACCCTGCAAGAATATAAAAAATGAATGTGAGAAAATGAAAGAAAGAAGAGATGACAAGAGCTTTTTTTTCACCAAATTTGACCGGTATACTTTTAAGATTTTCTTTTCTATCAAACTCAATATCCTGAAGAGAGTAGAGAATGTCAAATCCAGCAATCCAGAATGTTATGGCAAAAGAGAGCATAACCGCTTCGGAAGAAAAATTTTCTTTAACCGCAATCCACGCTCCAAGAGGAGCAATTCCATCTGTAAACCCGAGAATAAGATGGCAGAAAAATGTCCACCTTTTTGTGTATGAGTAGATTATCAAAAAAAAGAGCGCTACTGGAGAGAGGTAAAAACAGACCCTGTTTAACAAAAAGGCAGAAAGATCGAAAATGATTAAATTTAAGAAAAGAAACGAAAAGGCAAAACTCTTTGAAATCTCTCCTTTCGAAAAAGGCCAGTTGATTGTTCTCGGGTTTTTTATGTCAAATTTGTAGTCTATTATTCTGTTTGCAGTCATAGCAACGCTTCTTGCCGAAATCATCGCAAGCAAAATAAGAAAAAATGTTCTTGAATCAAAAACACCATTTGTAGCCCAGAAATAGGAAATAAGGGCAAATGGAAGGGCAAAAATTGAATGATGAAATTTAATCATAGAAAGAGTAAGTTTCACCTTTTTAAGAAAATCAAGCGACATCAAATAATCCTCTTCTTCAGATTTAATTTTCCCATACTGAAAGGAAAAACAAAAGGGCAGAACACTTTAAACTTTTAATTATATCTGCCTTTTAAAATTCCCAGAACATTTGAAATTTTATTTCATAGTAAGATCACTGCTGTCGAGGATAGTTTGAAAGCGGAAGGTTATCCTCAAAAATTGAAGGTTCTGGACGGGTTTCAGGGAGGCTTGAAAACGAGGCTTACTGTTTTTATGCCTGTATATGTCATTATGCTGTCCAATTAGTTCTCAAAAAGGCTCGGCTGATAGATTTCGGGTTTGATGGTTGGTGTTTGAAAAAAACCTGTCGAGCCATTCCCATAAGTCCCCTGTCAAAACTATATGATAATTTCCTCTCTTAAACTAATTAGAAATGTTCTTTTAAATGGCAGTGGAAAAACCGCAAAAAGATTAAATAATTTTTCCAAACCCCTATTGAACCACGCCTCTAAGGCTTTCCGTTTCAGCTTTGTGAGCAAGTGGAAGATTGCTTCGCAAGATAAGGCTTCGAAGGAGCACTCGCAATGACTGCATTAATAATAATTGACTGTCATCACGAGATTTGCTTCGAAGCAGTTGCAAACGAAGTGATCTTCCTTTGTTGAAAAGTTGAAGATTGCTTTGGGGGCGATTGCTCCGAAGGAGCACTCGCAATAACAGGTTACGTCTGCTCGCAACGACACGGTTAGTGAGCACTCACAACGGAGTATTTCTAAATAGTCTTGACACTTTTGCTCTTGACTTCTTAGATGCCTCTGTCAAAATTTATTTTGGACAGATGTGTTGTAAGATACAAGATAAAAAAGTTTAAAAAATTTCTTGTAAAAAGTGATAAAATTATCTATTGAGGTGTAATATGGGATTTCCAGGTTTTTTAAAAAGGATTTTTCTTCTTCTATTAAGTATTCCTTTTTTCTTTCTCGGATTGATTTTTTTAATTTCAGCATTTCACCCGGAAGCGGTCTCTCAAGGAAAAACTGGAATAAGAATTTTCTTTGGCGGTCTTCTTGCTCTTGCAGGCTTAATTTTTCTCATATTTGGGTTTGTTCCATCTAAGGCAACAAAGGGTGAAGAATCTAAGTCAATTTATTCAGGTCAGGAGCCTCCCGGTCAATTAAATGTGAAACCAGTAAACTGTCCCCACTGTGGAGCGCAAATTGACCCTACATCGACGACATTAACAAAAGAGGGAACTTTAATGATGAAGTGTCCCTACTGCGGAGGGACATTTCTAATTGAGGAGGCGCCAAAATGGTAAGAAAAATTGTTATTTTTGTACTATTATTATTCTCCTTTTCTCTTTTTGCTTCGTACAAATTTGAGGTTGTTAGCAATTATTCGACTGTGGAAATTAAAAAGGATTCCTCTGTAATAATTTATTACACAATAACTTTTAAAAATCACGGTGATCTAATTGATATCGTCGATATTGGGCTTCCAGATAGGCATTACGATCTAAGTAGCGCAGAAGCTTTTATCAACGGGAAGAGAGTAAAAGATGTCAGAAAATCCACCGCGATTCCAGTTGGTGTTGAAATCCACCTTCTAAATCAATCTATTCTCCCAGGAAATGAAGGTACAATAAATTTTTCTATAGTGACAGGAAAAAGGATTTATCAGGACGACAATGATCCAGATTATGCAAGTGTTGTTTTTATGACAACCTACTACGGTTCACAATACACAATAGGATCTACAAAACTGGGCTGTCAGTTTATTTTTCCAGAGGGTGTAAAACCGGAAGAGGTCAGATATCATAAGAAACCTTTTACAGAAGCATTTGTTGATAAGGATGGAAGGGTTATTTACAGATGGATAATTGAAAACGCTTCACCTTCTCAAGGTTACACATTCGGCGCATCCTTTCCTAAAAAGTATGTCAAAGAAGTTGTCAGGGTAACAGCAGGACAAAAACTATTAAATTCTTTTCTTGCCCTCATAGGTTCTTTTTTTAATTTTATATTCTCCAATCTGCCCTGCTTTTGCTTTCTTTTTTTCATCGGCTTTTTTATTGCTGGCATTGTAACCAGTCATAGAAGGAGAATGCAATATCTTCCTCCCTCCGTAGGGATGGATGGGGTAGAAATAAGAAGAGGTCTTACTGTGCCTGAAGTTGCGACCCTGATGGAAGAACCTTTACCTAAAGTTCTTTCACTAATTCTTTTTGGAATGCTCAGGAAAGGATACATAAAAATAATATCCCAAAAACCGTGGCTCAAAATAGAAAAAGTTGGGGAAAAAGAACCTGACCTCTCTTATGAAAAAGAACTTCTTAAAGCAATTTCAGATGACAAAACTATAAATCAAAATGAAGCAAGAGATATTCTTGTTGACCTTATCAAAAGGGTAAAAGAAAAGATGAAAGGTTTCAGCAGAAAGAAAACTCTTTTATATTATGAAGAGATAATGAAAAAGGCGTGGGAGCAGGTAGGAAAAGAGAATTATGAAGAGAATTTCGAATGGCTGCTTGCAGATAAAGACTTTAAGACGGAGGCGATTAGAAGATTTCCTTCAGGCAATTTTCCCATTCCCATTTTTTACCATGCAATTTTCAATCAACCTGCACACACATCAGGAGGAGTTTCTTCTCAAGGTGCCCCAACTTTTTCATCTGATGGTATTCTTACTTCCGCTCACAACTTTGTTTCCTCTTTAGAAGGATTTTCAAACAATCTTGCGAACTCTCTTCCTGCTCTTGCTTCAAAAGTTACGGATGTTACAAATCCCGTTCCACAATCTTCTGGAGGAAGATACTCGGGCGGTGGCTGTGCCTGCGCATGTGCCTGTGCCGGTTGTGCCTGCGCCTGTGCTGGAGGTGGAAGATGAAACTTTTTGATTTTTTTAAAAAATTCAAGCCCATTCCAAAAGGATTGTATTCTGGTAGATTTGAGGTAGAAGGAAGTGCTTTTAGAGCACATTTAAGGATTGAGGAAGATGGAAGGGGCATTTTAAGCCTCAACGCATCGAGGGTTTTAAATCTCAATCCCACTGCCGCAGAAATTGTCTATCATTTTATAAAAGGTTTTAAAGAAGAAGAAACGATTACGCTAATGAAAAAAAGATATAGAGTTTCAAGAGAAACCTTACAAAATGATGTTAAAAATTTATACAGAATTGTCAACACTCTGGGAAGAACCGATAAAGTCTGCCCTTTATCAGATCTTGGCATTTCTCTTGAAGAACCTTATACTAAGGAATTGTCAGCGCCCTTAAGAATGGACATTGCTCTGACCTACAGGTGTCAGAATAGTTGTTCGCACTGTTACAATGAACCCCATAGAAACATTGAGCCTTTAGAAAAAAAGAAATGGTTTGATGTTTTAAAAAGAATCGAATCCATTGGAATTCCCCATATTGTTTTCACGGGGGGGGAGCCCACTTTGTTCCCGGATCTGCCAGAACTCATCCAGTACGCAGAAAATCTTGGATTGGTAACAGGGCTAAACACCAACGGTAGAAAGTTAAAAGACGACAATTACGCCAAAACTCTTGCCCAATCCGGTCTTGACCATATTCAGATAACGCTTGAATCGTGTTACGAAGATGTGCATGACACCATTGTAAAAGAAAAGGGTGCTTTTAAAGAAACTGTCGCTGGAATTCAAAATGCATTAAAAGAAAAAATTTTCACAATGACAAACACCACCATAACAAGAGAAAACAAAGAATCGGTTGTTGAAATGGTTAAATTTGTTAAGGATCTGGGGCTCTTTACTTTTGCTGTAAATTCAATCATCTTTTCTGGAAAGGGGATAAAATCAAATTCTCACTTAACAAAGGAAGAACTTATATCATTACTAAAAGAGATTTCAATGCAGGCAAGAAAATACGATTTAAAATTTATCTGGTATACCCCTACGAAATATTGTGAGTTAAACCCTGTAGATATGGGACTGGGAGTAAAACAGTGCACTGCTGCAAGGCTTTCTATGGCACTTGAACCAAACGGCGATGTTTTGCCCTGCCAGTCTTATTATAAGAGCGTTGGAAGCATCCTCTTAAATGAGTGGGACAAAATCTGGAATAATGAGTTATGCAAAAAATTGAGAATCCCCCAGAAACCTCTTCCTGAATGTGAAACCTGTTCAGATTTAACTCTTTGTGGTGGAGGCTGTCCTTTAGAAAATGAATTTGAATCTTTCACCTGCAGGGAGATCCTTTCTCAAGGATAACAAATGAAGATTAGAGCCACCATTCTTTTTCTATTTATCTTATTTACTTCCATTTCATTTGAATTTAACTGCAAAAATGAGCGCAGGCTAAAAGTTGTTACATCACCTTATGAACCATTTGTATTTGAAAAAGACGGCAAATTGGATGGTCTGGATATAGATATTTTGACGAGATTTGCCCTGGAAAAAGGATACTCTCTTGATTTTGAGATGACATTTTTCCAGGATATCTGGAAAAAACTCGAAAGCGGAGAGGCGGATGTAGCCTTAGGAGCACTTTATTTGACAGAAGAAAGAAAAGAAAGATTCCTTCCTTCTCGAGGTTACTTTGATACAGGCCTTGTAATTGTTTCCACATCTACAGGTCCAATTAACACAAAAAATGAGTTGAAATATAAAAAAATCGGTGTAAAGAAAGGAGCAACCGGGGAGAAATGGGCTATGAAAAATAACACTCGGGATTTGCCCTTTCAGGTAATTTCTTTTAACGATACGGAAGAGTGTTTTGCAGCTCTGAAAAGGGGTGAAATAGATGCCCTTTTAAACGATTACATTTCAAGCAGATTGATAATCAGCAAAAATTATGTAGGTGAAATGGTAATTTCTTCAGATCCTTCGGGTACAGTATACCTTGAGGAAAACAAACTTGTTTTTTATTTTTCTAAAATCAAAAAGGAAGAATGTCTTGAATTCAATGAGTTTATTGAAAGATTGAAACAATCAGGTGAACTCGAAAAACTAAGGAAAAAATGGATCTCTGAAAGCCACATTAGTAAAAAAGAACTTTACATAAGGTTTTTAATTCTTGGTGTTTTTCTAATTTGTCTCATTTCCATTATTGTATTTTATCAGCGAAGAGTTTTAAAAAGGAGAGCTCACTTTACAGCTGAAAAGAAATTTAAAGAACTTGTTTATGAAGCGCCGGTGGCTGTAATCATTCACAGGGAAGGAAATCTTCTTTTTGCAAATAAAGAGTTTTACAGAATGTTTGGATTTAAAGAAGGAGAATTTCAAAGTGGATTTCAGGTGATAAAATTATTTGCAGAAGGAGAACATCAGAAACTTCTTTCCTATCTTGAAGCAAGAAAAAAAGAGAAGGATGCTCCTCTCAATTATGAGGTTTATGGGCTAAAATCTGACGGTACAGCCTTTCCGGTTGAAATTGACGTTTCAGTAGTAAATCTATCAGGACAGAAGGTTACAACCCTTTTTGTAAAGGATATTAGCGAAAAAAGGCGAATTTTTGAAGAATTAAAAAAAAGCGAAGAAAAGTTTAGAAAAGTATTTGAAAATGTAAGTGAAGGAATTTTTATGAGTTCTAAAGAAGGCAAACCAATTTTGGCTAATCCTGCTCTTGTCAGAATGCTCGGTTATGATAGTCTTGAAGAATTATTAAATAGAGATATAGAAAAAGAAGGCTATCTTGACCCAAATGAAAGAAAACACTTCGAGGAGATAATGGAAAAAGAGGGAAAAGTAGAAAATTTTGAAACAATCTGGCTTAAAAAAGATAAGACGCCTATTCATGTAATTGAAAGTGCACATGCTTTAAGAGATGAGAAAGGTTATATTTTTGCCTATGAAGGAACTGTCCGGGATATTACTCCACTTAAAAGAAATGAGGAACTTTTAAGAGAATCGGAGTCTTATTACAGATCTCTATTTGAAAACGCTCATGATGCAATAATGGTTTTTGAGCCCGAAAATGAAACCATTTTAGACGCAAACCAGTTGTGTTTGAAAATGTATGGATTTTCAAGAGAAGAACTTATAAATTCTTCGCTTGAAAGAATTTCAAAAGATGTTTCAAAGGGAAAAGAAAAGATAAAAGAACTTTTTCAAAAGGGGAAATTGAGCAATTTTGAGACAGTTCACTTTAGAAAAGACGGAACCGAAATGGCACTTGAAATTAATGCCTCTTTGATTCTTTATAAGGGCAAAACCGTAGTTTTAAGTATCAACAGAGACATAACAGATAAAAAGAAGGCTGAAAAACTTATCGCAGAAAGAAACAAACAACTTCTGGCTCTTCTTGAATCGGCACAGGCCATGGAAAGTTTCACAGACCTTCACCTTTCGGCAGAAAGCATCTGCAAAAGTGTCGTCAACACTTTTTCTCTTTCAATGGCATGGATTGGACTTGTTGTGCCTGAGTCAACGGAACTCAAAGTAATTGCATCAGCAGGCAGGGACGAAGGATACACAGAAAAAGTTGGTATCAGATGGGATGAGTCGGAAAGGGCAAAAGGTCCTACTGGAAGGTGCATAGTAAGAAGAACCCCTGTTATTATGAGAGTTGATGAACCTGATTTTGCTCCCTGGAGAGAGGAAGCAGAAAAAAGAGGTTTTAAAATCGTTTGTGCTTTTCCTTTAATACATGAGGACACCGTTAGAGGAGCACTGACTCTTTACTCCTCTGATGAAAACTCTTTTACTCCTTTTACTATGGAGACTCTTGAAATTTTTTCAAGGCACGCTTCAATGAATATCGTTACAGCTTTTCTTTTTGCGGAGGCAGAAAGAACTGTTCAGGAGCTTCTTGATTCTGCAGGTGAAAAGGAAAAAATCTACAACGAACTGAAAACAAAAGCGAGGCTCCTTGAAAAGAGTGCGGAAAAATTCAGGAACATCGTCGAAAAAGCAAGAGGAATCCTTCTCACCTTTGATACCAATGGTAAAATAACATATTTCAATGAGTATGCTCAGGATTTTTTTGGGTTTAAGGAAGAAGAGATATTAGGCAAAAGTCTTTTTGAAACAATAGTTCCAGTAAAAGAATCCACAGGGCGCGATTTGAAATCTCTTCTTGAAAATATAATGAAAGACCCAAACAAATATGCTTCGAACATCAATGAAAATATTACAAAAGATGGAAGAAGAGTATGGATTGCATGGACAAACAGACCTATTTTGGATACAGGCGGAAAAATTTGTGAAGTTCTTTCAGTTGGGACAGATATAACCCAACTGAAACTAAGCCATAGTATTTTTGAAAAATATGAAAAAATTTTGGAAGAAATCTTTGTAAGCGGAATGGGTGTCATATTCATAAAAGATTTTAACGGCAACATCATACAAACAACTCTTAAAGAAGATATAGAGTCAAATTTGAAGGAAAAATGGAACAGGGTTTTTGATTATATAAATGAGGAACCTTCAAAAGAAGATTTTTTGAAAAAAATAAAAGAAAACATTGGACCAGTTTCCAGGATCTTAAAAATAAATGTTGGCGATGGAGAAGTATGGAAATTAGTCGAAACGGGACGCATCGAATTTTTTGGCAAAGAAAAAGTTATAAAAGGATTTTTGTCAAGGATCTTTTAGTCACCTGTCAAAACTATATGATAATGTCCTCTCTTAAACTAATTAGAAATGTCCTCAAAAATGGAAGTTTTGGTATTGCCAGTGGAAAGGATACTGAGGCTGTTTCCCTTTAAAAAAGCAGTCATTGCGAGCATTTCTTCGCAGCCTCCGCTTACGAAGCAATATTCCACTTTTAACAAACAA
>DYJZ01000096.1 GCA_020722885.1 Thermoanaerobaculum aquaticum | reverse complement strand
TATAACTCGTTTCTATACGAATTGAATGTATAATTTCGACATTTTATTGTATTATACAAACTTAATGGATTATTAATGAAATTCTTAATAATCGCTTAACTAATTTTAGCATACTAATTTTTGTAAAATTATGCAACAAAATGTTAAAGTCGGGCACATCGGTAACACTTTGTTTAACTTGTAATCGTTAATACCACTTAATGCCCGAAAGTTAAAACAGAAGTGTTGCTTATGTTTTTCAACTTGGGCATCAGGATTTATAGATAACCTTTTTTCTTTAAAACAGCGATAATCTTTTGATGAATTACTTGCGGGGGAAGAATTTTCCCTTTTTCGACGCAATCAATCTTTACCCAGTATTTTTTTTGCGAGGCAAATCTGAGATACATTTTTTCCGATTCGATTCTGTTTTTCAAATCTTTTTCTTCAATATCTTTGCCTCCTTTTAAATATTTTCGGTCACTTTTTTTAGCGGTTAATTTTATTCCTATTTGCCAAGGGACATAAAGATAAATAACCATATCTTCTTTGGGTATTTTATGGACTTTATACTCAAGTTCGGAAAGCCAAGTAAGAAATTCTTTTCTCTCTTTTTCTTTGGCAAACTTTGCTCCTTGATGGGCTAAAGAAGAACTGACATAGCGGTTAGAAACAATTAATCCTCCTCTGGCTAAAAAGTCATCCATTTCTTTTTTTACGCTCGCCCGGTCAAGAGCAAAAGCAAGAGAGGCGAGATAAGGCGAAACTTGATCAATACGGCCGAACTCTCCTCTTAAAAATTTGGCGACGGTTTTTCCATGAAAAGAGGTGTAGTATTGAGGAAAATCAAAATATTTCGCCATATACTTTTTTTCTTTAAGGTAACTGATTAATAGTTTTGCTTGAGTGGTTTTTCCCGAGCCATTGCCGCCGTCGATGACGATCAACTTGCCCTTTCGATTTTTTATCAGTTCAACATGATCAAGAAAATTTTTTAAAATATATGGTATTTTTTCCAAGTCATATCTTTCCAAAAAAAAATTATCGGAAGGGTTTCCTTCAATCATCGGAGAGATTTTATCGTCTTTATTTTGATAAACCAAGCCGAGAACCGGCTTATTGGAAATTAAGCCGTAAACTATCTCGCCGCCAACACCGTGGGAGGGATTGGTCACTTCAGCGATAAGACAATCAGATTTTTCAATCCTTTCTTTCTCTCTTTTGAATATTTGTTCTTTGGTAAGGTTTTTGTCTTTTTTAAGAAGGTCTTTTTTAATTATTTGATTGCCGGAAATTATTTTTCCGCCGTTATTTTTTATAATCTCAATAATTTTTTTGTATTGTCGCAGATATTGACCGTCAAAAGTAGTCGAGGCGGTAAAATAAACCTTGAGCATATGTTAGATGGATTTAATATAGCATAATATTTTTTGGTAAGCAATAACTTGTCATCAGAATTTAGAATTAAGATTGTGTCAGCCATTATCCAACCTGTCAGGTTGCCGAGCGGTTGGTTAGAACAGGCTAAAAATTACAGATTTAAAGTTTCTCCTGATTTTACTTTTCCTTCAAAAATAATCTTCGCTACTCTATCTTCGATCTCTTCGCGGATGACTCGGTAAAGATTCCTGGCGCCGAATTTTTGACTGTAACCTTGGTTAACAATTTCCTGAAGAAATTGGTCAGAAACCTGAAGTTTTACCCGATAAAGTTTATCGATATCGTTGGCAATCTGAATAAGATATTTTTTGGCGATTTTGATAATTGCTTCTTTAGATAATGGTTGAAAGAGGATAACGCCGTCAAAACGATTGAGGAATTCAGGGGAGAAAATATGATTGGCAATCAAGTAGTTGATCAGTTGTTGATTGTTAATAACCGAGTTTTGAGTAAAAATTATCTCGCTGCCGGCATTAGAAGTGGCGATAATGACTAAATTTTTACAATCGACTCGTTTACCAAAGCCGTCAGTAAAATAACCTTCGTCGGTGATGGTTAAAAAAATATTAATCAGATCCTTGCTTGCTTTTTCAATCTCATCAAGAAGAAGCACTCCGTATGGTTTTTGACGAATAGCAGAAGTCAACAATCCGGGATTGTTATTTTCCAGTGACCCGATGAGATTAGGAATATCTTCCTTTCTCTGGTAAATAGACATATCAAAGCGGAGAAGATATTTTTCTGAACCAAAAAAAATTCTGGCAATAGTTTTGGCGGTTTCGGTTTTGCCAACACCGGTGGGACCTAAAAATAAAAAACTGGCGATTGGACTCTTTCTTTTACCGATGAGTAAAAAAGATCTTCTTAAAGCGCTGGCAACCTTTTTAGTCGCTTCTTCTTGCTGAATGATTGTCTGGGAAAGATCTGATTCGAGATTGATCAATTTTTTTTTCATTACTGTCGTTAAGGTTGTTGGAATATGGGTTGTTTCTGAAAGAATTTGATCAACCAAATTTGCCGGGACAGCCGGCAGTTTTTTTTCTTGAGCTAATACAGAGGCGGAGTCTAAAAGAGAAAGAGCTTTTTCGGGGAAAGGAATATGGGTAATAAAGTAATCGCTTTTGTCGATAATATTTTTTATCGTCTCGTAAGGGATAATCAGGTGGTATTTTTTTTCAAAATAAAAAGCTTTTTCTAAAAGAATCATCTCAGCGTCATTTTTGTTGATTTCATAAACATCGACCTTGGTAAATAAATGACTTATTTTTTCATTGGCAAAGATAAATTTTTGGTAGAAAAACGGTTGAGTAATAGCAATAATTTGAAGGCGGTTTGTTTTGGCATATTTTTCAATCGGGATACTCAGATCGACACGGTCAACACCAGAAGCAACATATTTATCAAAATTTTCTATCAAAAGAATAATATTTTTAGCCTCAGCCGCTTCTGCCAAAAGATTTTCAAAAAGATTCTCTCGCTGTTTTTGATCGGTCGATTGGTTTAAAATTTTTTCCAGATTAAGTTTTAAAACTCGCTTGTAGGCAAGGATGTTGTTTATCCTTCCTTCATAAAGCTTTTTGGCTAGGCTATCGACAATCGTATGTTTACCAACCTCTTCTTCGCCGACAATAATTACATTAGCTTCATCTGATTTTGACAAGATTCTTTCAATCTGAGTGATCTCTTTTTCCCGGTCATAAGCGGTTTTTATCTCGGCTTGATAGGCAGGAGAACAGAGATCGTCAGTATATTGATCAAGTACCGGGGTATAACCGACCGCCCAGTCTCGGGCTAAGGGTGGATATTTGGTTAAATTAGAAAGTTTCCACCAGCGGCGGTGGAGATTAAACTGGGCTAAATAAAGATTTGACCAGCGATAAACCGCCGGGTAATTTTCCGGGTGATAAAGATGATCATTAATAAATTTTTTTCTTAAAACAATTTCTTTTTCTGAATCAGTGGGGTTGAGTGAGTATATTATAAAGAAAAAAGGAATTAAGAAAAGAAAAACGATAAAAATAACCGGGAGAAAAAGAAGATAAATAACTAAGACTAAAAAATAAAAGAGAATGACTGAAAATCTCATCACCATTCCGATTACTCGCGAAATCAGATTAAAACTTATTGTTTCCAGCCAATCATTAATATGAAAGCCGGGGTTTTTTTTAGTAACGATTAAATTTTTCCACGGATAAAAAAAAGTTTTAACCAGTGAAGAAATGGAAAAAAAATAAGGGAGAAAAATAAAAAGATTTAGCGCCGCTTCGATAAAATCTTTTACCGATTGCTGAAGATATTGGAAAAAATTTTTTCTCATAGTTTGAGTATAGCAAATTCGCTTGACTTTTTTTTAAAAAAGATATAATTTTATTTTCTAATATAAAATGAAAAAAGATTCTGAAGATAAACCTCCCGGGGCGAACAAAAAATATTTACTGCCAAAGACAGTGGTGATCATTTATAGTGAGGTAAAAAGAGAGTATTTTCCTACTGAAGCTCAATATCTGACTGAAAAAGATGCTTTTAAAGATGCTCAAGTAATCGGTGATTATTTAAAAAAAATGGGGATTGAGATTTATTTATTGGCCGCTAATGAAGTATTGGCGGCTAAATTAAGACGAATAAAACCGACAATTGCCCTTAATCTGGTGGGATCGGTGAAAGGACAAGAGCATCTGGCGTCAACGATCCCGGCTCTTTTGGAATTATTGGAGATTCCTTATACCGGAGCCGGTATTTTAGGTGAGTCTCTTTCTTATAACAAATTTTTGGTAAAAAAACTCATTGAACAAAATGGTGTTCCTATCCCCCATTATCAACTTTTTAATACCGCCAATGATCCTCTTGATCCTACTCTTCGTTTTCCTTTAATTTCTAAACTTAATGAGATTCATGGAGCGGTTGAGATTAGTCGTGAGGCGGTATCGGAGACGGAAAAAGATCTTCGCCAGCGGCTGAAATTTTTAATTCAGACTTATCGTCAACCAATATTAGTCGAAGAATTTATTGTTGGTCGGGAGATTACGGCGATTTTATTGGAAGGATTAAATAAAAAAGTCTATCTGGCGGAAAAAATTTTTCATAAAAAAAACGAAAAATACATTTTTGCCACTTTTGAGGATCAATGGCTTGATAATCCCGACGGTGGTTTTCATTATCAAAAATATAACGATCCGATTTTAAAAGAGTATGTTAAAAAAGCTTTTGAAATCACCGAGATGTTTGATTATGGCAAGTTTGATATTCGTCTTGATTCTTCTGGCCGTTATTATTTTCTTGATGTCAACAGTAATCCCGCTTTTGGACCGAAAGAGTTAGATTGTGCTCTTGCTAATATTTTAGATCTTTACGACATTTCTTTTTACGAAATTTTAAAAAGATTATTAATGAACACCCTTCGCGATGCCCAAGGTAAAAAACTGCTGCCGATTACCAATAATGGTAATGGTTAAAAAATATAAATATAAGTCTTAAGATTGGATAGTAAACATTTTT
>DYJZ01000095.1 GCA_020722885.1 Thermoanaerobaculum aquaticum | reverse complement strand
GTAACCATCAGAAAAATAAGCACTTGTCAAACACAACTGTAGAAGATGGGTCTGACAGATGTGAGTGAACCTCGTTTTCAAACTCCCTTAATACCCGTCCAAAACTCTCAATTTTTGAGGAGAGTCTTTTCGCTTTCCAATTATTCTAAAAAGCAGTGTTACGCCTTAAAAAGTTGTTTTAAAAGTGAGGGATTCTCATTTTTACTGTATCTTTCCTATGGGAATAAGAAGAATAGGCTCTTCCTCTCTTAATTTTAGAATAGATTTGACTTTTGCATCGTCAAAAGCACCTACAGCGCATGTCCCAAGACCGATGGACTCTACCATCAAATAAATGTTTTGCATACAGGCACCTGTTTCAATTGCAATATAGCGTTCTGCCCTTTCACCGTATTTTTTAGATGTTCTCGATTTTACAAAAGTGATAACCACAATAGCAGGCGCTTTTGAAACCCACTCCTGCCTTAAAGCCCCCTTCTCAAAAAGTTCTTTCCCTTTGTCACCTGATACAATCAATTTCAGTGAATGTGAGAAATTTTCGTAATGGTAAATTCCAGCCTTTAAACCAGAGACATTTTTGGCAATAAGAAAAAGTTCAATCGGGTAAAGCGCTCCAGCGCTCGGTGTTGTCCTTTTCTTTGAAGATTCCTTCATGCCCTGTCCCGCCCATAAAATAGAGGAAAGTTCCTGAAGAGAGATTGCTTTTTCTGTGAATTTTCTTACCGAATCTCTTTCCTCAAGAAGTTTTGAAAGAGAAAGAGCTTTTTGAGGAAGTGGAAGTTTTAAACTCTCCTGTGCGCTTAAAATCAACCCCAACAAAATGGGAAAAAATACTAAAGTTGCCAATTTTTCTTTCATTTTTCACACCTTATAATCTCTTTAAAAAATCGCACAGAACACTATTGAATTTTTCTGGGTTCTCCATATTTGAAAGATGTCCACTATTCTCTATTTCTACAAATTCCGAATCCTTAACAACTTTGCTCATCTCTCTCATCTCTTCAGGGGGAGTTAGAATATCCTTTTCGCCACATATAAAGAGAGTGGGAACTTCTATTTTTTCTAAAATTGAATATCGATCTTTTCTATCCATCATTGCCTTGAGTGCATTTATGATAGATTCTTTTTTCTGTCTTGAGATTATTTTTTGCACCTTTGAAACAAGTTTTTCGTTTTTCATGCTTTCTTCAGAAAGAAGTTTTGGAGGCATAGATTCAACAAAATAGCTCATGCTGTAAATTTTTGCCATTTTTATCGCTTCAATTCTTTTCTCTTTTGCCATAGGAGAATCGCCTGCAGCTCTCGTGTCAGCAAAAATCAGAGCGGAAACAAATTCTGGAAACAACTCATAAAAGGCAAATGTTATGTATCCCCCCATTGAAAAACCGCAGAGAGCTGCTTTTTTTATTCGCTTTTTTGTTAAGTAAGAAAAAATATATTTTGCAAAATCCTCTATCTCTGAAGGAGTATCGAGTTTGCTTTTTCCAAATCCTGAAAGATCCGGGCAATTAACATCGTAGCCATCCTTGAAATATTGCACCTGCTCTTCCCACATCTCAGAATCAAGTGGAAAACCATGAATAAAAATTACTGGAATTTTTTCTTTCACCTATAATCTCCAGAAATAATTATACATCACATCTGTCCAAAATAAATTTTGACAGAACCATCTAAGAAGTCAAGGGGAAAAATGTCAAAACTATTTAGAAATACTCCGTTGTGAGTGCTCACTAACTGTGTCATTGCAAACCCTCTCTAAAGCAGTCATTGCGAGCGCTTCTTCGAGGCTATCACCCCCAAAGCAATCTTCCTCTTTTTAACAAACAACGCAGTCATTGCGAGCACTTCTTCGTAGCCTCCTCAGGCGAAGCAATCTTCCTCTTGCTCACAAAGCTGAAACGGAAAACCTTAGAGGGGTGGTTCAATGGAGGTTTGCAAAAATTATTTAATCTTTTTGCGGTTTTTCCACTGCCATTTTAGAGAACATTATCATATAGCTTTGACAGGGGACTTATGGAAATCGCTCGACAGGTTTTTTTCAAACACCGCCCATTGAACACGAAACCTATCAGCCGAGCCTTTTTGTGAACCAATTGGACAGCATAATAACATATACAGGCATAAAAACAGTGAGCCTCGTTTTCAAGTCTCCCTAAACCCCCCCCAAACCCTCAATTTTTCGGGATTCCGTTTCTGCTTTCAAATTATCCTAAACAGCAGTGATTATACATAAAAAAGGGGCGGAATTCCCCGCCCCATATATTTGCTATGTTAGAAAAACTACTTCTTCTGTTTTGCAAGTATCTCTTCAATTTGGTCCATAATCCTGTTCATTCTATCCATCGCCGCTTTAAATGGTTCAGATGTTGTCATATCAACACCTGCATCCTTAAGAAGATCGATAGGATATTTTGAACAACCTGAAGAGAGCATTTTTAAATAAGCATCTCTCGTTTTAGTGATTGGTTTTTTCATAGAAGCTTCTTCAAGAATCTTTGTAGAGAGATAAGATGAAGCAACTTTTGAGGTTGCATACTGATAAACATAGAAATTGTAATAGAAATGGTGTATGAAAGACCATTCATTTGCGTAAAGGTCATTTATCTCACAAATGCCCTGATCGTGCCCGTAATACATTTTGAGGAGGTCAAGATAGATTTTGTTGAATGTTTCGCCTGACAGTGGTTCTCCCCTTTCTACAGCTTCGTGTATTTTCAGTTCAAACTCGGCAAAAAGCGTCTGTCTGAACAGCGTCTGCCTTAAATCTTCGAGAGCGCTTCCTAAAAGGAAAAGTTTAACATTATCGTCTTTTGCATTTTTAAGCATGTAATCAAAAAGAAGATTTTCATTAAGAGTCGAAGCCACTTCAGCCACAAAAATAGAATAATCAGCGTTTATGTAGGGCTGGTTTTTATTTGAAAGATAACTGTGCATAGAATGACCAAATTCGTGGGCAAGAGTAGAAACATCTTCATAATTACCATTAAAGTTAAGGAGCTGGTAAGGGTGTACATCATAAACCGACCCGTTGCTGTATGCACCTGATCTCTTACCAGGTCCTGGATAAAAATCGATCCACCTGTTTTCAAAACCAGATTTCATTGTGTTAACATAATCCACTCCGAGAGGCTTAACGCTTTCTAAAACGATTTGCTGCGCTTCATCAGCAGTGTATTCAAGGTCAACATCGGGGACTATTGAGGCATACAGATCTTCATATCTCAATCTGTCAACACCCATCATTTTCTGTCTTAACTTTAAATATCTATGAAGAGTCCCCAAATTATCGTGAACATCAGAGATCAGTTGCTTGTAAACCGTTGTGGGAATATTATCTTCTGAAAGAGCAGCCTCGAGACAGGAATCATACTTTCTCAAGTCCTTGCTGCAGACATGCATTTTGAGATGTGAATAAAGGGAGGTGCCAAATGTTCTGTTGAATTTTGAATATGTACCCCAGAACTCCTTAAAAACGAGATCTCTATCCTGCCTTACAGGAGATGTTCTGTATTGAGTGTAAGCAGCATTTGACAGCTGAACTTTTTCACCGTTTGAGAGTGTGATTTCGGGAAATGGCATTTCTCCATCAACAAAAATGCTGTAAATTGATTCTGCACTTCCACCCATATCGCCGAAAGTTTTAGCCATAATTCTTTCTTCAAGGGGGGAAAGAGTGTGATTCTTGAGTCTTATGATATTGTCAACAAACATCCTGAACTCAGCAAGCTTGGGCTCTTCTTTAAAAAAATTGTCTATTTTTTCCCTGTCAAGTGAAAGTATCTCCGGACTTATGTAGGATATTGCGGTAGCATACTCGGAAACAAGAACTTCCCCTTCCTGAAGGAGTTCTTGATTTTCCGCTATCTTTGTGTTTTCATCAAACAGCATACTTGCATAAGATAGCAGTCTGCTCAACTCTTTATCGGTGTCCGCATAAAGTCTGAGAGCCTCATAAAATTTCTGAGAAGATTCTCCAAGATGCCCTTTGTATGATGCAAGAATTGGAATATTCTTCGAAATTTGTTCCCTTGCTGTTTTCCATTCGCTCTTACTCTTATAAATGTGACTTAGATCCCATTTGTATTTCTCCGGAGCATTGTCTCTTGTAATGTTTTGACTTAACATCTGAACTGCAAAAAACGAAAACAGGACTAAAAGAAGCAAAATTTTGTTCATAAAAATCTCCTTTCCACAAAAACTTTAAAATAACAATACGAATAAACAATTAAAAAGTTTCGCTATTCCTTTTCTTTGTAAATCCAGGCTGCCACAAATCCCGCAATAACAAATTCAACAATTCCAGATACCATTTTAATTAAAGGAATAAGTCTTCCCGTAATAGACCATGAAGCCTCCGCAAAATTGTAAGGAACATGAACCATTAAAGCAAGTATAAAACTTACCAGAAGGGCTGTTACTGGACCTGCACCCAATCTTTGTCTTGCAATAGCATAAAACCAGGCAAGAAGAATCCCCATTACGAACATTCCAAAAATCCATAAATATTCAAACGGCAGGCGGGGAGACTGCAAAACAAGCCCTTTTACCTGAAGTTTCTGATACAATTTCCCTGTAAAAAGAAACATAACGAGAAAATCTAAGATATTGATAATGAAACCTGCAACAATTCCTCCTAAAAAAATTTTTTTATAATTCATAACAGACCTCCTTAAAACAAAATAATTATAAATCTGCTTTTAACCAAAAGCAACTACATAAATCTGTTATGTCATATATCAATGTCTTCTGATGGGCTTTCCTCTTGGCTCTATGAGCAAAAGATTAATGTCAGAAAAATAAAAAACAGGGCTGTGGAAGCAATTCCCACAGCTTCTACTACTTATACTTATAATGTAACATTTTTAGTTAGTTAATTTAGAGAACATTTTAAAAAAGTCCTGACACTCTATTCTACTCTCTCTTCCCATTTTAAGGGAAAAATCAATCCCTTTCTGTTTTTTGTTTCAAATGTCCCGTTAAACCCATCTTTTACAGTTTGACCCCGATTTCGCGGTCTTTTTTGCCATAAGTCCTTTGTTATCAAT
>DYJZ01000094.1 GCA_020722885.1 Thermoanaerobaculum aquaticum | reverse complement strand
CCTCACCCTTCGACTCCCTGCTTCGAAGACTCTGGTGGAGGCGGCGGGAGTCGAACCCGCGTCCGGAATTGTCAGGCAAGGCAGCCTCTACGTGCATAGTTGGTTTCTAAAGATTCGCTTGCCGTTTGTGAAACCAACAAAGAGGCGGTTTGCTATCTCCTAAAAGTCTTAATCCAACGGCAAGGAGCCAGCCGTTGAATGCATCCCGCTTGCGACATCCCAAAAAGTTCGCGGGAAAAACTTAAAGGGATGTAGCCGCTTAAGCGGCTAAGGCCAAGTTATCGTTGGCAGTTAATGTTTTCCGCCCGTTTTACGAGAAAGCGGAGCTCGGCACGCAGCCACCTTCTGCACAACCCCGTCGAGACCGAAACGCCCCCACGGTGCTAATACAATATTGTTTTTTTGTTGTTTTGTCAAGGTTTTGAAGGATAAAAACCCTATTCGTCCTCTTCGTCAGCACCCCAGAAAAATTCCTGAGCACAAAAGTCGGAACAAAAAATTTTTCCTCCATAAAGATACTGGCAGGAATCGCAAAAATATTTGTGGCACATCGGGCATTTCTGAAGGTTAAGCCATTTACCTTTTGCTCCACAAATTTCGCAATATTCGCCTTTTTCTCCCTTTGGTTGCTTTTCTTCTTCATCCCAGGGCATATCAACCTCCAAAAGAAATTATACAATTTCTTTTCCATAAAAAAAATCCGGCCCCCTTGTGAAAGGGAGCCGGGGAGGGAGAAGTTCTTAGGGAAACGGCTTAGAGGGTAGGTACTAAAGAAAACGAGGGTAGGCTGCTTATAAGGAGGGGTGATGGGCATAGGGACTTGGGTTTTGGGCTAAAAAAATTCACTTCTCCACTCCTTTAACAATTATACTATAAAACAAAAACTTAAGGTTGTCAAGAGGATGTAGAGGTCCACAACATTTGATACTTTTTGGGAAGGAAAGGCAGCAATACAAATTCATTTTTAAGTTTTTAGCAGTCATTGCGAGCCCATCTTCGAAGCCCTGTCTTACGAAGCAATCCCCCTCTTGCTCACAAAGCTGAAACGGAAAGCCTTAGAGGGGTGTTCAATAGGGGTTTGCAAAAATTATTTAATCTTTTTGTGGTTTTTCCACTGCCATTTAAAAGAACATTTCTAATTAGTTTAAGAGAGGAAATTATCATATAGTTTTGACAGGGAACTTATGAAAATCGCTCGGCAGGTTTTTTTCAAACATTAACCATCAAACCCGAAACCTATCACTCGAGCCTTTTTGAGAACCAATTGGACAACATTATAACATATACATGCATAAAAACAGTGAGCTTCGTTTTCAAGCCTCCATAAAACCCGTCCAGAATCCTCAATTTTTCAGGATTCCATTTCGGCTTTCAAATTATCCTCGATAGCAGTGATTAAATCTATTATTTAAAAATGTATTTTCCTTCCCTGTAAATCAATACTGTGTCCCTCTTCCATCTTAATTGATCCTTATCAGGGAAATCTTCTCTGAAATGTGCTCCTCTGCTTTCAGTTCTATAATTTGCTGAAACTGCAATTGCTTTTCCTACCTGTATCATATTCCAGGTTTCGCGTGCCCTTCTTTCAAAGGGAGGTTCGCCAAAAATTGCTTCAAGATTGAGAAGTTCAGCGAAAAGATTTTCGAGATCGCTGCCATTTCTTGAAATGCCCGCTCCCTGCCACATTAGAGATGCTGTCTGCTTTCTAATTTCATTTACCACTTCTAAAGAGGGGATTTTAATGTTCCTTTTGATTTCTTTTTCAAATTTTTTAGGCATTGAAAGAGCGTCTTCCAGAATAGTTTTTCCTGCTCTGTGACCAAAAACAAGGCCTTCAAGAAGAGAGTTACTTGCCAATCTGTTGGCACCATGAACTCCTGTGCAGGAGACTTCACCAGCTGCATAAACTCCCTTAAGAGATGTTCTCCCGTCTAAGTCTGTTTTTACACCTCCCATTATGTAGTGGGCAGCGGGATGAACAGGAATCATCTCTTTTGTAATATCTAACCCGTATGATATGCAAGTGGCATAAATAGTTGGAAATCTGTTTCTGACGAAGTCGGGATCAAGATGAGTGAGATCAAGAAAAACATGTGGAGCTTTATCTTTTTTTAATTCGGTTACTATTGCTCTTGCAACAACATCTCTCGGAGCCAGTTCGAGGACGTCGCTGTATTTTTCCATAAAACGCTCGCCCTTAACATTTCTTAAGACCGCTCCTTCTCCTCTCATACTCTCAGAAAGAAGGAATCTTGGGGCATTTTTTAGATGAAGTGCTGTCGGATGGAA
The DNA here is from genome assembly GCA_020722885.1 of Thermoanaerobaculum aquaticum. GTDB lineage: Bacteria > Acidobacteriota > UBA4820 > UBA4820 > UBA4820 > UBA4820. The sequence continues at coordinate 2,854 of DYJZ01000094.1, read as the reverse complement.
TTGAACAAATTCCATATTTGCCATTTCAATTTGAGCATCGAGAGCGATTGCCATTCCATCTCCCGTTGCTATTGGAGAGTTTGTTGATTCCTGAAAGACTCGTCCCGCCCCTCCTGTTGCAAGAACCACAGCCCTACACTTAATTGGTATCAGCGAATTCCTTTTCTCGTCAAGAAGAATTGCTCCAACACATCTGTCATTAATTATAACCAGTTTTATACCCATTGAGTATGCAAGAGGTTCAATTCTGGGAGTAATAGCCATACGCTTTATAAGGGTCTGTTCTATTTCTTTTCCTGTGGCATCTCCCGAATGCAAAATCCTTCTCAAACTGTGCGCTCCCTCTTTTGTTAAATGGTAAACCCCAGCCTTTTTGTCAAATTCTGCTCCAAAGGAGATAAGTTCTCTAATTCTTTCTGGCCCTTCTTCGACAAGAACTTTGACAGCATTTTCATTGCAAAGCCCATCACCTGCTTTAATCGTGTCTTTAAAGTGGCTTTCGGGGCTGTCGTCAGGATCGACTGCAGCGGCTATTCCCCCCTGAGCATAAAGAGTATTTGATTCCTTTGGAAAATCCTTTGTTGCAACAATCACATTTAAGTTGCCTTCGGCAGCCTTAATAGCACAGCTTAAGCCTGCTATTCCAGAGCCAAGAACAAGAACATCTGTTTTTATTGGATCTTCTTTTTTAATCAAACTAAAAACCGATTAATTTTTTGAAAAAACTCTTTTTTTGTTCAGCCTTCTTGCGAAGCAGTTCTTCAAGTTCTCCTTTGTCAAAAAAAATTCCTTCACAAAAAGAACACCTGTCAACTATAATTTCGTCAAGGCAAATTTCTGTCATATCACTTCCGCATTTTGGACAGTGCATATAGTGAAGCTCTTTTAATTCTTTTCTTTTTTGTTCCTCTTCTTTGCAAAGTTGTTGTCTTATTTTTTCTTCCTTTTTTTTCTTCATTGCTTCAATAATTTTTTGTTCCTGTTCTCTTATCCACTGCTCCTCATGTTTCTTATGGTGTTTTGTGAGAGTCATTGTCCAACCTCCTAAGACATATTTTAATTAAATTTGAACTTGAGTTCAATGTTAATATCCAAAAATAAAAAAGAGTATGCCCGCGATCACTCCTGCAATAAAATTTATAATTTTGATTTTAAGAAACTCTTTTTTCGATTCAGCAAGAAGTGGAAGCATACCGTGCCCATCCTGGACAACGGATGAAGCAACTAAAACTGAAAAAGGAAAAATTCCTTTTACGAAACCCATAACAAAGATAAGGTGTGGTCCTGATTCTGGAAGTATGCCTATTAAAGAAGAGAGCACAATTGCAAGTAGTTCATTTTTCTTGACCAGAAGTTCGATGCTTTGGCCCTGTATTTTTATAAATTCCATAATTAAAAGAGCAAAGAATGTCCATAAAAACAATTTTAAAATGTGTCTTTTGACTATGTGATGAAAAATGTGTTCTTCAAGGAAATGGTCAGAAGCGATAACAACTGTAAAGAAACCTACTAGTATAGTAGAAAGAAGGGCAAATCTTGCAAAGTTCCATTCCTTTTCTCCTACTATTCCAAGAACAACGAGAACAAGAATGGTGAAATAACAGAGGAAAAAAATTATTCTAAAAGCCGACCAGTTTAACCAATTCTGTCGTCTGAATTTGTCTTTTTCATCTTCATGAATGACTATGCCGTCGGTGCACTTCCTTCCCATAAAGCACTTTTTTCCAAATATCTTATCAACGATTATACCCACAAAAATACCGTAGAAAAGAAGGAAAGAAAAAAGAATTAAAGCCTCTTTGGGCATCATTGCAAGCATAAAAAATGCCTCATCTCCAGATGATGCGATCATCCCTCCTGCTAAAATCCCTCTCGATATTACTCCGTGAATAAAAAGTGTAACTGCTGTAAATCCTCCGAGGCAGCCCGGGGTCAGAGCAATAAGGCCAATAAGAAAAAAGGATAAAAGGTTTCCTTTGTTGAGCCATTTTACAGCAATTCCCCTTGTTACAATGTTCAATGATTCAACCAATATCATCATTGTAAAAACGAAACTTGTTACAAGGGCGGAAACCCTTAAAACTTTCCAGAAAATTTTGAACAAATCTACATCTATAACCATTTTATTTTTCTCCTGTATTCCTGCAGAGACAGATCCTGCCTTTTCTTTTTTTTTCTTTATGTATTGGACAAATCAATTTCTCGTTCTCAAATTTGACATTTCCTTTTACAATTTTTATTTTGATTCCTTTTATAATAGCCGTAGTAGCTTTTCTTCTTCCTTCAAAGAGTATCCTTGCGAGTGTTGCCCTTGAGACTTCCATTTTCCTGGCGGCTTCAATTTGATAAAACCCTTTCAGGTCGCACAATCTTAATGCTTCAAGTTCATCGCAGGAAATGGTTACAAACCCCTTTGAACTTTTTTCTTGAGCACTGGATAAAATTTTAGACCTTATAACGGAATCAACTTTTCTTGGAAGCTTTCTTCTTCCCATAGTAACTCCCTGATAATGAGCATATGCTCATTTTAAAAAAAAGTCAAGTTTTTTCTGTTTGACTTTAAAAGTTCAGAAACACATAAGGCTTTTCTGAGGGTGAAAAAGGAGCGAAAAAAACTTATTAATAATATCAATGAAAGAATAATTAGTAGAGGCTGTGGGAAGAGTTCTAACCCCTGTGCGAAAACTTGTCTTTGCACTTTTCCTGGAAAGGGGGGAATTTTCGTTGAAAGGAAGAACAGGAACGAGCACACGGCTTTTTAGTGTTTTTGGCGGCATCAAATGCTATAATAGAAAAGCTGAGGATTGCTTTCAGCTTTGATTCCTTGTTCACGCGCGCCGAAGAACAAAAGGCG
>DYJZ01000018.1 GCA_020722885.1 Thermoanaerobaculum aquaticum | reverse complement strand
AGGTATAAAATGGCAGTGGAAAAACCGCAAAAAGATTAAATAATTTTTGCAAACCCCTATTGAAAATATTGGAAAAGGAATTTGAGAAAGCTTTAGAAAAAAAGATATTAACATAGCCAGAAATTGGTATTGATGCTTGTTTTAGTCCCTCGCTTTTTAAAAAATTTTTTAATAAAACCCAGATCATTCTGTTTGATAGTTTGTTATTTCTATTTTTAAATCCAGATCAAATTGACTTATCAAGTTCTTATGCTAAAATTAAATTTGCATAGACATATTTCAAAGGAAAAGGTTAAATAATTAAGTGGAGATAATAAAATGAAGTTAAGCGAGATAAAAAAAATTGTAAATGCCAAAATTCTCTGTGGAAAGGAACAAATTGAAACCGAAGTTTTTTGTGGAGGTGCTGCCGATTTAATGAGCGATGTTCTTGCCTATGCAAGGCCAAAAATTCTTTTGTTGACTGGGTTAACGACAAATCAGGTAATTTACACCTGCGAAATGGCACAAATTAAAGCAATTCTTTTTGTTAGAGGAAAAGAGCCAGCAAAAGATGTTGTGGAACTTGCAAAAGAGAAGGGGTTTGTTCTTCTTGCTACCAAACTCCCTCTTTATGAAGCCTGTGCAGTTCTCAACGAGGCTGGTCTTATGGGAACCATGATCGAACCCATAAAACCAGAAAAAGAAAGAAAAAGGAAAAAATAATGGGAATAAGAAAGAAAATTCCCAGAAGTCAGGAGCTTACCTATGTCCTTTCTGTAAAAGATGCTATGTGCAAAAATGTGGTAACGGTGACTCCTGATGCTACAATAAAAAAATTGAGAACCATTTTAAAGGAAAATGCTATCTCAGGTGCTCCTGTCATTGAAAGGGGAAAACTCGTAGGAGTAATAAGTATCGAGGACTTAATCAAATGCATTGTAAACTGCGAAACGGATGCAACTATTGGTGATAAAATGACAAAAAATCCTACTGTTTGTCATCCCGATGACCCTTTGATAAAGGCAATACAAATATTTGAAAGAACTGGTTTTGGCAGGCTTCCTGTTGTAAAAAAAGATTCTTCAGAACTTGTTGGTATTCTTACCAAAAGTGACATAGTTATGTGTCTTTTTAAAAAACTTCGTCAGCTTTACGAAACAAAAGAGGAAAAAGAAGAGGAAAGTAAAACACCTTTCTATTCTGATCTTAAATGCGATTACATTTTCAGAATGGAAAAGGAGGTAGAAAAATTAAATTTTAAAAACGCAGGTTCTACATCAAGTGCATTTAAAGATGCTATGACAAAATTTGGTATTCCTGTAGATTTAATTAGAAGAATGTCAATAAGTGCTTACGAAGCAGAAATGAATATGGTGATCTATTCTGAAGGGGGTAAGATGGCTCTCGAAATTTATCCGAATAAATTGAGAATCGAGGCAAATGACAGGGGACCAGGTATTAAAGATCTTAAAAAAGCATTTACTCCAGGTTTTTCAACTGCTCCTGACTGGATCAGGGAACTTGGCTTTGGTGCAGGAATGGGGCTTCCAAACATAAAGCATAACTCTGATAGAGTAAAAATCAGAACTAAACTGGGAAAATTTACAAAACTTTCCTTTGAGGTGGATATAAAATGAAAGTAAAAGACCTTATTAAAAAGATGAAATTAAAGGTAGTTTCAGGAAAGAATTTTTTGGATAGGGAAATCAAGGGAGGCTATGCAGGAGACCTTCTTTCGGATGTACTAGCAGGCTCAAAAGAGGGGGATGTATGGCTTACTGTTCAGGTTCATCCAAACATAGTTGCAGTTTCAGCGATGAAGGGGCACTCAGCAATTCTAATTACTTCTTCCAAAAAAGTTGAAGAGGAAACCGAACAAAAAGCAAATGAGGAAAAGGTTGTAATGCTTTCTACTGATATGAATAGTTTTGAAGCGGCGGCAGCAATTTCCAAAATTCTCAAAAATGGCGGCTGAGTTCAAATTATTCAAGGCAGACCTCCATATCCACACATGTCTTTCTCCCTGTGCCGACCTCGATATGTCACCAAAAAACATAGTTCAAAAAGCCATTGAAAGAGAAATTGATATAATTGCCATAACAGACCACAACTCTTCAGAGAATGTAAAGGCTGTTTATGATGCAGCAAAAGGGACAAAAGTCAAAGTTTTCTTTGGAATGGAAATAACAACAAAAGAGGAGGTTCATCTTCTTTCATATTTCCCCACTTTGAAAAGCACAAAACTTTTTGAGAATTTTGTATATGAAAATCTCGATAAAACGGAAAACAGGAAAATTATCGATGAACAGGTGATTGCCAATGGAAAAGATGAAGTTCTGGGTTTTTTAGAATACAACCTTTTTTCTGCAGTGAAAAAGCCCATTGAAACAATTGTGAATAAAATTCACGAGTTGAAAGGCGTGGCAATTCCCGCACATATCGATAGAGAGGGTTTTGGAATTATAAACCAGCTGGGATTCTTCCCTTCAGATATAAATTTCGACGGTGTTGAATGTTACGACAGAAAAAAGGATTCAATAAAGGATATTTTAAAAAAATATTCTTCATTAACATCTTCAGACTCTCATAGTATTGATGAAATAGGTAAAAGAACCACTCTTCTTAAAATCAAAAAGGTTTCATTTGGAGAATTTGTCAAAGCACTCAAAGGAATTGAAGGAAGAAAAATAGAGGTTTGAAATGAAAGACCTTTCTCTTCATCTCCTTGATATAGCAGAAAATTCAATAAAGAGTGGTGCAAGCAAGATAATAATAAAATTTATTGAAGATTCTGAAACATTGACTTTGATTGTTGAGGATAATGGTATCGGGATGAATGAAGAAACTCGAAAGAAAGCCATTTCGCCATTTTTCTCGACAAAGAAAACATCCAGATACGGCCTCGGTTTGCCTTTGCTCAAACAGGCTTGCGAAGCGACAGAGGGTAAATTTATCCTTGAAAGCGAACCTGGTAAAGGCACAAAAGTTACCGCTATTTTCAACAAAAATCATATTGATATGAAGCCGCTCGGAGACATAAGAGCCACCCTTATTGCACTCCAGACCTCTCAGCCACACATTGAAATAGAATTTGAATACGAAGAAAAGTGACTGACCTCTTTTTCAATTCCCATCTGCTAAATTTTTTAAAAAGACTCTATCCATAAGATTGCCTTCTTCGTCCATAGTGCAAAAAAAGCCTTTGGGAAAAAATTTGTCAATTATCTCAATTCTTGTTTTTTCAAATTCAAGAGACATTCTTTTATGAAAATGTCCCAAAACGATTGTATTCACTCCCTCCTCGCTCTGCAAAGCGGCATAATTTTTTAAATATTCAAAAGGAATCTGGCTTTTGTAATCAATATTTGTTTCTGAAAGGTCTTTCTCAGCCTTTTTTGCAAGATTTTGTAGTATTCTTTGTGGAAGAATATTTAGAAGCGATTTAACAGCTTTACTCCTTGTAAAAGAACTCCAGACAAGGTAGTTTCTGTCGCTTTCGTTTATAGTTTCACCATGTTCAAATAGAACTATTTTTGAGGAAGGCAATCGAAATTTGAATTTTTTCCCCGCAAAGGAAAAAGGAGATTCTTCAATGTCTTCGACAAAATAATCCCTGTTTCCGATAAGGAAAATTTTTTCCTTTTTTATTTTTGTTAGTTTTTCAAGAATTTTTCTTTGAAACGAAGTTGTTCCTTTTTCAGTCGCAATCCAATGTGTAAAGAGGTCGCCAAGTATTACAAGAGTTCCTGCTTCAGATTTATCAAACTCTTCAAGAAACTCGTGAAAAAGAATTGCCTCCTTCTCGTCTTTTTCGGAAAGGTGCAGGTCAGCAATGATCCAGAACATTAATCATTCCTCGTCAGGAATCCTTCATATCCATTTTCAAGAAGAATTTCTAACAATTGTTGTGCCTCATCTTCATTCTTGAAATGGCCAACTCTAACTCTGTAAAACTCTTTGAATTTAGCAACATAAGCACCTCCAAATTTTTTAAGAAGGATCTCCTTCAATTTTCTCGCGTTGTCAACTTCTTTGAATGCTCCAACCTGTATTGTGAATGTCCCATCAAGAATTTTGTTTTTATCACCGTCGATTACATCAGTTGGAGATTCACCACTTCTTCCTTTACCCTCTTTTTCAACTTCTATTTTGACTTTGGCAGTTCCCTTACCAAAAAAACCAAGTTCTTTTGCTCCCCTTTTTGAACAGTCAATTATTCTTCCTTTTACAAACGGTCCTCTGTCATTGATCTTTAATTCTGCCTCTTTTCCATTATCAAGGTTTGTCACTTTAACTATTGTCCCAAATGGCAGGGTTTTATGGGCAGCAGTCATTCCGTCAGGGTCAAAAATTTCACCGCTTGCTGTAGGTCTGCCCTCAAATTCATCTCCATACCAGGAAGCGATTCCTTTTTCTACATATTTTTTCTCAAATTCAGGCGATTCTGGAATTCTCTTTATACAACCAAACAGCATCAGAGACAAAACAATTACAATTGCTGCTTTATTTCTCATTTCTTTTTCACCACCATAGCCTCTTTCTTTGTGTTTCGAAAAAGCCTTGCCACAACAATTAGAACGACAACAATGCCAAATGCAAAAACTATTAATGATGGCAAAAGATAGTAAAACAGGTTCGGCTGCTCAATCTTTTCTACCATTCTTTTTAACATTCTTACAATAGCGATGTTTCCAAACAAAAGATTTAAATAGTATATTATCAGCTTTATCCACTGATAAAGAAATTCTGGCATATCAGTCTGAAGGTATCACAAGTTCCATCCCTATTTTAAGAATAGTTCTGGAAGTAATGTGATTTGCTTTACAAAGCGCCTCAACTGTAGTTCCATTCTTTCTTGCAATTTTTGAAAGGGTGTCTCCTTTTTTCACGACATACACTTTGCTCTTATTTTCTTCTTTAATTATGTTTTCTTTAACATCCTGTTTTGCAACTTCAGTCTGGTTAAAATGGGTCACCCCATTTTTTATTATGAGGAGTTGCATTCTGGGACGGAGGCGCGAAGGAAGGCCGATATTTGCGGCTCTTATTTCTGAAGGGTCAACTTTATATTTTTTTGCAATTGTCTTTATCGACTGACCTTTTCTAACAGTGTGTATCACATAGTCAATTTTCTGTTCTCTTTTTTCTTTGAGATAATTGCGCGCTTTTTCATAACAATTTGCTGGAACCCTGAGTTCAAAATTGCCCGGTGGGGTCAGAATCCTTTTCAACGAAGGATTAAGAAAAATTAAGGTTTCAAGGGGAATATTCAACTCTCTTGCAAGTGGTCTCAGGTCAATTTGGTAATCCAGTTGAATTGAAGCAAAATTTATTTCCTTTGAACTATTAGAAATTTTCATTCCGAAACTTTCTGGTTTTGAGGCAACAATTATTGCAGCAAGTATTGCAGGGACATACTCTTTTGTCTCTTTTCTGATGAATCTCGTCTTTCTCAGCGACCAAAAGTCACCTTTAGGGTGAGACGCTTTGTACCTTATTATCTTACCTTCTCCACAGTTATAGGCAGCCAGCGAAAGATGCCAATCTCCAAAAGTTGAAAAAAGAAAATTCAGGTATTTTGCCGATGCTCTTGCCGATTTTACAGGATCAAGTCTTTCATCTTCCCAGAAATCTATCTTTAGTTGATATTTCTTAGCTGTTCCTTCCATAAACTGCCACATTCCAAGTGCTCCTGCTCTCGAACGGGCGTTGACTTTAAAACCAGATTCAACTATACCCAGATAGACTAATTCGGGCGGAACATTCTCATCCTTAAAAATTGCCTTGATTTCATCCAAATAGGGAATCCCTCTTTCAAGAGAGGCAAAAAACCAGTTTCTGAGTTTACTTTCATAAAGCCTTACATAGGAAAGAACCGTTTCGTTATCCAGTGGAATTGGAATTCCGAGCGTGATGTTTTCTTTCGCTTTTTCAACTTCTTTTAATGTTTCAAGTAATTCCTCTGGAGAGAGAAAGGTTGTCATATTCAAAAGCTCATCCTTTGGTGATTCTTCGTCTTCGTTTTTCTCTGGTGCTTCATTCTTTTTAATGCAGTATTGAAGAGAAATAGAGAGAAATCTCTCCACAGCCCCCTGGAGACGAGGTTCTTTTGCCTCTTCTGGTGTAAGTAAGAAATATTCATTTAAAATTTTTTCTCCCTCTTCAAAAAGAACTTTTTTTTCCTCTTCAGAAATGTCCGTTTTGGAGAGAGAATCACATACGGAAATCATTTTATCTGCCGTTTCAAGCCCTCTGTCTGTTTGCGGAACAATTTTTGGTTCAACAGGAACAACTACTTTTTGCTGCTCAATGGCACACGATAGCAAAAACACAACACAAAACAACAAACATAAAATTATCTTATTCAAAAATCCTTCCGCTTTTATATGAGCAATTCTGGCAAAAGACCGACATAACAGCCTCATATTGAAGTGATTTTAAAACAGAGGCAGAAGCAAAAGCCAATATTTCACTCATCAATGGATCTATATGAAAGATCTTGAACCTTTTGCCTGTAATCTTCGTCTTTCTGAACCTTGGTGTATTTATCGGCAAAAGAAAGAAGCTCCCTTGCTTTTGAATCTCTTGGGTCAAAATCAAGCAGGTCTTGAAGATTCTTTTTTGCTATTACAGGATTTCCAGCTTTGAGATCCTTTATCGCCCAATTAAAGTAACCGTTTCTGATTATCTTCTTTATTGAATCCGCTTTGCCCATCTGTACTGCAAAAGCTTCCTGATCTTTTGGATAGATAAGTCTCCACGAGATCCTTACCGCTTCACCATATTCAGACATCTTAAAATATTTTACAGCCTTTTCATAGTCAGAAACAAATCTCTGAATCCTTGCTTCTTCTTCCTGTTGTTTGGCAAGTTCAATTTTGGCTGTTTCGAGTTTGCTTTTTATCTCAAGATCAAATTTAGACATACTTTCTGCCTGAGTATAAAGGTTCACAGCTTTTTCATATTGTTTTGCCTGCATAGCAGCATTTGCTTCAAGTAGAATGTCTGATAAAGTTTTTTGAGGCTCAACACTCTTCTGTTGCAGCTTGGCTTCGGGCTGCTTTGTTTCTATTTTTTTCGGCTGAGTGGGGATTTTCTGGGCTACTGTTTTTGGTGTAAAAAGTTTTTGCCAAACCACAGGAATAACAAAAAAAGAACCACCGATTAAAATAAGTCCGGCAACTACCCCTGCAATCAGTCCTACTGGAATTTGTTTTTTCTCCTTTTTCGCTATTTTTGGAATTTTGGCTTTTAGCGTTTCAGTTTCAGGTTTAGGAAGGATGACCTCCTGGGGAGAGGAAACCTCTTTTACTGGTTCCTGTTTCGGTGTCCCAACAAGCGAAGAAAGATCACCCGCCACACTACCTGTATCAAAAGTAAAATTATCTTGCTTTTCAAAATTGGCGTTAGGATAATCTGCAACTTCCTGTTCAAGTTGAAATCCTGTATTTTGTGATTTGAGCTCAATCTCCTTCAGGTAGTAATCTGCTTCTCTATGTCCAGGAAAGATTTCCAATACTTTACTAAAAAGTTCTTTTGCTTTTTCATAATTCTGAGTATCATAGGCTGAAATAGCCTCATTTAGTATAAGATTAACTTTTTGTTCTATGTTCTGAAGTTTTTCTTTGGCTTCGTCAATCAGAACCTGAGCCTCTTTGTTTTCTTCGTCAAGAATGAAGACCCTTGTCAAAACATCAATGGCATCCTGATATTTTTGAGCCGCTATCAGCCGCTTCCCCTCCGCCAGAAAATTCTCAACTTTGTTCTCTTCGCCCCCGAGGGAAAACGGAACCTCCTGAGGAGAAGAAAGATGCGTCTCTTCTTCAGAACCACTATATTCTCCAAGCGAATCCATTGGAAAGGGTGTTACAGTCTCATTGCCTGAAGCAGGTGTGTCACTCCCCTCAATGGAATCAGCCGGAAAACCCTGAACCTTTGAATTTCCCGCCAAAGATGAATCTTCCCAGCCAAATGCTTCAAGAGGTTCTTCTTCAACTTTTTTTACACCACTTTCTTTGGTCGATTGCTCCTGCGTATCAAAAGAAAGTTCAAAAGGCTCCAAACTTTCAAGTCCATCACTTTCTGATTTGAGCTGCGTTTCCTGAGGGGCTTCATTAAAGTCTGTTTCACCAAGTTGGTCATTGAAATCAAAAGCCACTGTAGCATTAACATTTTCTGTTTCGGGAATTTGAAGAAGTCGTTTAAGATTCAGGGCATCAGGGTTTCCCGGATCTACCTTCAATATGCTCTCCACCGCTTTGCCTGCCCCTTCCCTGTCTCCACTTTGAAGAAGATCTTTAGCCTGCTCTACTTTCTGTGTTAACTGGATACGAAGCATCATTCCTTCCTGTGCTTCAGTGAGAATACTTCTTATTTCAGTATTGTCGGGCATACTGGAAAGCAAAGGTTTCAATAAACCTATGACGGTCCCAAAATCGCCTTTTTGAAGCGCATCTCTGGCTTTTAAAATAATTTCTTCACTCATAATAACTCCTCCACAACTATATTAGTTTACCTCAAAAGCAATTTAAAAAAAATAGGATTTTGTTTGTGTTAAACTAAAGATTGTTTATGGAGGTTTTGTTGCCTGAATTTAAGATTGTTTCGCCATTTAAACCAGCAGGAGATCAACCCAAAGCAATAAATGACCTTACCAATTCTATTGAATCGGGTAAGAAAGTGTCTGTTTTACTTGGAGTTACAGGTTCAGGAAAAACTTTTACTATGGCAAGTTTGATAGAAAAGCTCCAGAGACCTGCCCTTGTCATCGCCCACAACAAAACGCTTGCCGCTCAACTTTATAGCGAATTCAAACAGTTTTTCCCAGAAAATAGGGTTGAATACTTTGTCTCATACTACGATTATTATCAACCTGAAGCTTACATTCCAACAACAGATACATATATAGAAAAAGAGGCAACCATAAATGAAGAAATTGACAGACTCCGTCTTTCTGCTACAAGAGCGTTGAGAGAAAGAAGGGATGTTCTGATAGTCGCATCTGTTTCCTGTATTTACGGGCTGGGAGAGCCTGAAACATATTATGGAATGACCGTAACGATAAACAAAAAAGAGAGACTTGATAGACAAAAGCTTCTCAGAAAACTTGTTGACCTTCTTTACACAAGAACTTCTGCATTCCTTGAAAGAGGAAGATTCAGGGTCCTTGGCGACACAATTGAAATTTACCCATCCTATGATGAGGATATTTACAGAATAGAACTTTTTGACGAAGAAATAGAGAAAATATTTATTGTAGATCCTGTGACAGGAGAGGTTAAAGATGACCTTGAAGAAGTTACAATTTATCCGAGAACCCATTACGCAACACCAAAAGAGATGATTGAAAATGCGGTAAAATTAATTAAACAGGACCTTGAAATCAGATTGAAGGAATTGACAGAATCTGGAAAACTTCTTGAAGCGCAGAGGCTTTTGCAAAGAACACAGTTTGATATTGAAATGCTTTCTGAAACAGGGTACTGCAACGGCATTGAAAACTATAGCAGATATCTTACACTTAGAAATCCAGGGGAACCACCACCAACTCTTATAGAATATCTTCCAACAGACGCAATTATTTTAATAGACGAATCTCATATGACAATACCTCAGCTTCACGCTATGTACAGGGGAGATCGGTCAAGAAAGGAAACTCTCGTAGACTATGGTTTTCGTCTGCCTTCTGCCCTCGACAACAGACCTCTAAAGTTTGACGAATTTTTTTCCATCGCACCGCAAATAGTTTGTGTTTCGGCAACCCCGGGTATCTGGGAAATGAAGGAATCGGGTAAAATTGACGCCGAACAGGTGGTAAGACCCACAGGATTGACCGACCCTGAAATAGAAGTTAGACCGGCAAAGAATCAAGTAGAAGACCTCTATAAAGAATGTAGAATGACGACCGCAAAAGGAGAGAGGGTTCTTGTTACAACGCTTACAAAAAAAATGGCAGAAGACCTTACAAAGTATTTTAAAGAACTTGAACTTAAGGCAGAATATCTCCACAGTGATATTGACACAATAGAAAGAGTAAAAATTTTGAGAAGATTAAGAAAAGGTGAAATTGAGGTTTTAATTGGAGTTAACCTTTTAAGAGAAGGGCTTGACCTGCCAGAGGTTTCAAGAGTTGCCATCCTTGATGCAGACAAAGAAGGTTTTTTAAGAAGTAAGAGCGCTCTTATCCAGACTATGGGAAGGTGTGCAAGAAACATAGAAGGAAAAGCAATTCTCTACGCAGACAGAATTACAAAAGCGATGCAGGAAGCAATTGACGAAACAGAGAGAAGAAGAAAAAAACAAAAACTTTACAACAAAAAGCACAATATTACTCCTAAAAGTATAATCAAACAACTTGACACCATTCTTTCCAGCGTCTTTGAAATGGATTATGTTGAGATAGACAGGATAGCAGAGGAAAGAATTCCCTATGACTCAAAACAACTTGCTGAAGAGATAGCAAAAACTGAAAAAGAGATGCTTAAAGCAGCAGATGAATACAGATACGAAGATGCAGCCCGATTAAGAGATAAACTCACAAATCTAAGAAAATACCTTGTGGAAATATAAAAAGCCACAATCATAAAATTTCGTAACAACACATCTGTCCAAAATAAATTTTGACAGAACCATCTAAGAAGTCAAGAGGAAAAATGTCAAGACTATTTAGAAATACTCCGTTGCGAGTGCTCACTAACTGTGTCATTGCGAGCCCATCTTCGTAGCCCCCGCCTACGAAGCAATCTTCCTCTTTAAACAAACAAATCAGTCATTGCGAGTGCTCCTTCGTGGGAAAGACTCCCGAAGCAATCTTCCTTATTTCATTTGTAGCAGCGATTCACGAATTACCCTGTTTAAACAAATGCCCTTTGCATAGATGTTTCTCCCTGCCTGAAGTCGGTTTTCACTTTGCGGGCGCAATGAGGGGGGTGCTTCGTCGTCACAGCCCACCCTTCGGCTATAGCAATTAAGGATATTTAGGCTGAAGCTACCGCCGGTTTTGGCCAACTCCTTATCGCTGCATGCCATTTTGACCTACTTTTAGAAAACCTTAATGGGAAAAAAAGAAAGGATGGTAGTAGGTTTTGAAAGAGCTAATTTCTTTCCTCAAAAGTCTTTTCTATCTCCTGCTTGGTCACTTTTCTGATGTCAAAACCGAGATGCGATGCAAGATCCTGATAAAACTGCTCGTCCTGACATCTCGGCTTATACATAACTGCTTTGATTGTTTTTGAAAGCTTTTCTCTTCCAACTTTTTTCTCAAGAAATATAAATGCGCCAAGAGCAGCGTCATAACCTTTGTCAACTTCATTCCAGAAGGGAGTAAGATCCTGTACCTGCTTATCCATCTCTTTCATTTTCTCACGAAAGTCACATCCAGCGCAATACTTATAAAGAGCATAGGCTCTTATTTCAGGGTCGGCAAATGCAGCTATAGCTTTTTCCTCTGGGCACCGTAAATGGTCTTTTGAGATTGGATAAAGATAAGAGGTATATTCAGCGAGGCCCTCTTCAAACCAGCCACCGCCATAACAATTCCCTCTGCAACAGAAAACTCTGCTGCTTTCACTTACTTGGTGCCATAGTTCATGCGGTTGCCACAACGAAAGTTCTTCCAAGATTGTATTAGTAACATTACTTGATGCTGTAATTTTAATCATAAAAAAATCGGTATATTCCTTGCATCTTGGTTTATAAATGTAGTTTTTAGGTTCTTCTTCAACCGGCAAAACCACAAGCCTTATGCCTCTTGCTGTTGACCTGCCAAAATCCCGCGCAATATTCTTAAGGATAGTATCGTAAACTTCTTGAATCTTCGGACAGTCTAAGGGCAAATCAGAAGAAGCATAAATTTGAAAGTTCAGTCCATTATAGAGCTTTGAAACATAAACCTTATTGCAGATCTTGGAAACAACAGGGTTCAAATCTTTAACTTGCTGATTTGGCTCAATAAACCTGCTAGACTCGTCCCTACATCCTACAATTGCACAACTTTGAAAGAAAACAAACATTAAAAGTAAAAGAATAAATTTAAAAGAGGGGAGGCTTTTTGCCCCCCCTTTTGAGATTAAAGCAATATTCATTTCATTCCCCTGCAATATACGCTACTAAAGAAGCTACTTTGTCAAAAGCGCCATATGCATCATTTGCGGCGAATGGGTCGGTAACCCAATCGTCATTTTGATTTCCTCCATTTGAGCCGTCAAATTTTTTCATTATATCGTTCCTAAGCATCTGGAGGGCGCCCTTTGCATTATGCGCCTTTAAAGCATTTGTTGCAGCCGACAGTTTGTCAAGCAACGCGTTCCTTCTTTCGTCCGGATTGTTTTTATAAGCGCTATCTGGGATCTTGTTGATCACAGAAGAAAGATAGGAGTTGAATACATCTGGAAGAGACGTCGCAAAAGTAGTAGTATCTAAGGCCACTCCGTCAGCTAAAAATGAAATAGTAACAGAAGTGGGCTCGTAAACCCAATCTCCAACAGATTTTATTGTATAGGTGTCTAAGTTAAAGAAGACATCAACCGAGACATCCTCAACAGGAGAAAGAGATGCAAAGAAGGTAGTGAGATTGTCCTTTGCTTCTTTTGTTAGGACAGGCTTGATGTCTATCATTTCTGGGTGTCCGGGGATAATTTTTTGACTTCCCGTTGCGAAAGTTATTGTAGTCGTTGCTTTTCCTGTCAAATCCTTGCTTGTTCCTACAAGAGTCATATATGAGCTGATTCCATTTAATGAAAGCCAGGAAGGCATTGTTATGACAAGGTCATAAGAAGATATTGACTTGACTAGCGTTTCAGCAAGAGGAAGTGGGATCACTATCCCGCATCCAGCATGATTGCTACAATCAGGCCAATGGGTGACTATATCGCTTGGTTTGCATTTACAGCTTAGTGCAAGCAACATACAAAGAAAAACACCGCCTACTGTGATCCAAACAATTATCTTTTTCATTTTTTCCTCCTTTAAAAAGCAAAAAATCACCATTGCCTTACCAACGCCTACCTTTCAACATTTCTTCTGCCTTTATGAGGAGGTCTTTCTGTTTCTTGTCCTTTTGCTTTCTTTCTTAGGGGGGGCAGTATAAGAGACTTGGAAGTTCGGAGCACGTTTTTTTCTTCCACTTAAGGCTCTTAATTTTCCACTCCGGTTTGAATTGTATTCATTAAATTCGGTTATGTCAAGGTGCTGTAGAAGTCCTTAACATTTCTCGACTTTGACAGCAACCGTCTCACAAATTCCTGTTACCTCAAAAATACATTTTTAAAATGGAGAAAATTTTCCTTACACCTTTAAACCAGAAAATCCACAATACTACGCGGTCATCTCAGAAAGCAACAAACGATGCTTGAAATGATGCAGTTATACCACCTACAAATTTATCTTTCTCTTGGAGGTGCTAATGCAAAAAAATTAAAAACAAATAAAAAGTTGAAATTTTTCCCTCCTGCTATTCAATAACTCTGCGTTTCGAATTACCCTTTTTTTGCCCCGAAACTGTCAAAATCGGAAAAATAACAAGCCTCATCACCCTTTACAAAACACTTGGTGGAGGTTCGCTATAACCTCTTCTAAAAAGAGTATCTCAGAAGAAGACGGGCAGAAAATGGATAAGCAGGATTGAAATAGTCTGCGTATCCATTCGTTACACCTCTTGTTGAATATTTCCTATTAAAAAGATTATCAATTTTGAACTCAATGGTAAATGGACCATCTTTAAAATTAAGGTTCAAAAATGCTGTGAAAAATGATGGAAGTTTTTTCCTTGCATTTGAAAGGTCATTATCGAGGTATTGATTCCCGACATACCTTCCGCCAAAACTTATTATGAATTTTTCAATGCTTTTTGTTAAAGAAAGGTTTGTTATTACCTTTGGGCACATTGGAATTTCTTTTTCTGAATAAGGACCTTCTGTAACTTCCGCCTTTCTTAATGTTCCAGAAAAGTTTAGCGTCATTCCCTCTGGCAGATCAACAGAAACATCACCCTCTATACCTTTTCTAAAAGATTTCCCGATGTTCTCGTTCATACCGATGAACCAGGCTGGATTGGTAAGAACAAAAACAACTTCATCACGTAAAAACATTTTGTAAATGGTAATTTTTGTTCTAAGCCTTTCTCCATAAAATTTATAACCGATCTCATAATCGTTAATCCTTGAGGATTTAAGGTTTGGGTTTGAATAGAATCCAGGATAAGCAAAAAGGTCTAAAACTGAAGGAATTTTGTAGCCTTCTGAAAATGCTGCAAATACCATTTGACCTTCCGAAAAGAAATAGGAAACGGAACTTCTCGCCGTTCCTTCGTTAAAGCTTTTTTCGGTACTATTATCAGGAATAAAATAGTCCAAATAATCATATTTTGCGGAATCTCTTCTATAGCCCACATCAAACCTTAATTTTGGAAGGGTGTATGACAAACTTAAATATCCTCCAAAAATTGTCTCTTTTGTTTTTGTAGAAGTAACTTTAGAGTTTTTTACGCCATAAAAGTCTGTGTAGAATCCTTTTGAAACATCCCTCCCCTTCTGGTATTCAAGGGAAGAAGACCAGCCAAATATTCCTTTACCAAGCGATATGCTTTGAGACAGTTGTGCCACTGCTCCGTTTAATATTTCGTCCGAATTTGTTTGAAAGCCACTAAGGTATCTTCCTGTAGTCAGTATGTCGTTTATGTGACTCCTTGAAAAGGTTTCAAATGCGAAATTTCCATTTTCCCCGATTTTTTGGGCGTATGTTAAGGAATAGATTTTATGTCTTCCTCTGCTTCCGTCGTATAAATTGAAAGGTGATTGTCTTCTATCTTCTTTTATCTCTTCTTCAGTCAAAGCTCCTGGAGCGCTTACAGCTCCACCTTCATATTTTGAGAGAAAGGAAAGGGATTTATTTTCATCAAATTGGTAGTCAATTCTGACAAATCCGTCATCAAGACGGTATCCGTCGTTTTCCCTGTAACCTTCAGCATATCTGAGTGCAAGGGTTGAGAAAAGACTAAATTTCCCTTTTGAAAATGAAAAGCCTGCTCTCTGGTCTCTTTCTCCAAAACTCCCAAATCCATAGGTCAGATCAATTCTGGGAATCGTCTCTCCCTTTTTGGTTATAATATTTATAACTCCACCAATTGCTCCCCCGCCATAGAGAGGAGCAAGAGCACCGGAGTAAATTTCAACTCTGTCAATAATCTCTACTGGAATTATCTCAAAATTCATTGAATTGTCTGAAATGTTGTTTAATTTTACCCCGTCAAGAAAAACGACCACGCTTTTACCATCTGGAAACCCTCTTAAGTCTATACTTCTTTCAACTGGATTTCCCGTTATGTCCCTTCCGAGCGCTGATGCTGTCAATTCGAGAAGTTCTGAAAATGTTTTTACACCTTTCTCTTTTATCTCTTCCTGCGTTATAACAGAAATTGGAGCAGGAGTTGAAACAATTGCTTTCTGTTCTATTGGCATTCTTTCTCCGTAAACGGTCATCGAAGATTCAAATACAGCCAAACCTTTTGAAAACTCTTGAGAGAAGATAATGCTGGAAAATGTCATAACAGAAAGAAATAATAGTATCTTTTTCATTGTGGTCACTCCTTTCTTATAAATGGAAAGTAATAAAATTTGTTTTCTGTTTTTGCAATCTTGAAATCAACTCCATATATCTGTCTTAATGTTTCTGCTATTTCACCCTCCTTTCCGGTTAATTGTTTTAGATTTCCTTTTTTATCTATTACCAGAATATGGTGGTCATATTCGAGCGACATATTGAAATCATGAACAGCGTAAATAATAATCTTCCCCTCTTGCTTCATTTTTTCAAAAAGTTCAAAAAGTTTAAGCCTGTGTCTTAAATCAAGATGATTCAAAGGCTCATCAAAAACCATTACTGGAGAATCCTGAATGATTATTCTTGATATTATTCCCCTTTGCACCTCTCCTCCGCTCAAGGTTTCCATCTTTCTGTTCCATAAATTTTCAAGTTCAAGATATTTTTCTGCTATTTCCTTTCTTAAAGAAAGAGGTCGGGGCGGAGGAGGAATCCTTTTGTGTGGATATTCGCCCCTTCTCACGATTTCCCACAGTGTCTCTTCCGGGTTGAAACAGGGAATTTGAGGAAGGTAGGCGAAAGTCTTTGCTTTATGAAGATGTGAAAATGATTTTATCTCTTTTCCTTCGTATATAATACTTCCCGAATTTGGTTTTATAAGTGAAAGAAGAATTTTCAGAAAGGTTGTTTTTCCGGACCCATTTGGACCAACTATTGCGTAAATTTTAGATTTCTCAAAAACAGCGCTGGTGCTTTCAAAAAGTTTTCTCCCGTTAAATGAAAAAGTTATATTCTTTACTTCAAGCGTCATTTGAAAAACCCTTCCTGACAAAAAGATAGATAAAGAACAACGCTCCAAATAGATTGATGTATAAGCCAATCGGAATGACGACTTTCAAATTGACCGCTTTTGTAAATGCGTAAGCAAAAAGAATTATTGAAGGACCAATTAGTGCCGAAGAGATGAAAAGTTTCTTAAAATCATTCGTTGAAAAAAACCTTGAAATGTGCGGAACCATCAATCCAACAAAACCTATCATACCAGCAATTGATACTACGAGAGAGGAAAGAACAGAAGCGATTAGAATTGTCAGAATCCTCGTCTTTTTTACATTAACTCCTATGGTTTTCGACTCATCATCTGAAAAACTCAATATGTCAATTTCATTACCCATATAGAATAAAGGAATCAGAAGAATAAAGAAAAGTACCAAACTAAATAAAATTTCATAGAAACTCAAAGGCGAAATGAATCCAAGCAGGAAGTGGTTTATAGATGTTATCTCTGAAGGCTTCAGAGAGAGCGTTAAAGCTCTTGCAAGGGTTGCAAAAAATATATTTGAAAGAACACCAAGAAGAAGAAGTTTTTCGGGAGAACTTCCCGATATTTTCATTATCAGGAAAAGAGATAAAATTCCAAAAATAAGTGAAGAAGCTGTCCTGAAAACAAAGCCACTGCCAGAAATTCCAAAAAATAAAATTGAAAGTGTCACCCCCAGACAGGACCCACCAGAAATCCCGAGGACATAAGGGTCGGCAAGGTCGTTTCTTAAAACAGTCTGCAGGGCAAGCCCGGAAAAACCCAAAGCCATTCCAGTTATTACAGCAGCCAAAACTTCAGGAAGCCTTATTTTAAATATAAATTTCATTTTCAACTGCGGCTCAAGACTATCAGGGAGAAAAAGAAAGAGAGCAACAAAAAGAAGAAGAAAGAAAATTGCTATTAAGAAAAATGTTTTT
The DNA here is from genome assembly GCA_020722885.1 of Thermoanaerobaculum aquaticum. Taxonomy (GTDB): domain Bacteria; phylum Acidobacteriota; class UBA4820; order UBA4820; family UBA4820; genus UBA4820. Next base: position 12,607 of record DYJZ01000018.1, on the reverse strand, counting down.
CTCACTTTTTTCCTTTATCTGTTTGCGATTTAATTTGTTTCATTCCTTCAACTATTCTTAAAGAAGGCCTCATAATAAGATCGGCATCAACTTCCACCATTTGCAGGTTGGGAAGAAAAATTTTTAGTTTTGAAAAAAAACTTTCAACAAGATTTTTATTGATTTCACCCTCAGGGACAATTATTGCCTCGGGCTTTTTTTCAATAATCATCTCAAGTGAAGGGGTGAAATATGAGGGGAGTTGATCTGCAAAGATATTTTTTATCCCGCATTTATCCATAACATCACTTAAAAAAGAGCCTTTACCTGCTACCACCGTCGGCTCAAGCCCAATAATAAAAATGGCTTTTAAAAAGTGTTTATCTTTTGATATATTTTCTATCTCTGTCTTAATTCTGGAAACCTTTTCTTCTGCCCTCTTTTTTCTATGTGTTTTTATTCCAATATCAAGGACTACCGCATAAAGTTCCTCGAGATTCTCGATTTTATATTCTACAACTTTGATATTCATATTCTTCAGTCTCGTCAGCTCCTCAGAACTTTGCATCCCTTCAATTGTCAGACATTCTTCAGGATTTAAGGCAAATATCTTTTCATAGTTCACAAAGCCATAGGAAGCTACGATTTCTTTTTTAGATGCTTCTTCGGGATAATTGTTTGGTGAGATGACTCCGACAAGGCAGTCCTGTGCTTCTATGTCAAAAAATATTTCTGTGATTGAGGGAGATAAACTTATAAACCTTTCCTCATTTATGGCCTGACAAATGCCTGAAATGGTTAATAAGGTCAAAAATAAGCAAACGAAAAAGCGTCTCACAATCTTTTCCTTTTTCAGGGGTAGCCTTGAGACGCTTTGGTAAAACCCACTCCCGCGAGTGTTTTTACAATTGCATCACAAGGCAGGTCTCCTGGCTTACGGGTCTTCCTACTTACAACGCCTTCCCGCTTTTAGAGCAGTGGCTAAGTGTTGTTTTCGTCGCCGATTACAGTGACGGGGTCGCAGCCGATTTTCACGGCTTTCCCTTTTCACCCCTTTTGGGGGCACCTTGGTGCCAGATTTTCAGTTAACTCTCTTTACTCTCCTTCTTCTTCAAACTCGTTTTTTACCCCGAGTCTCATACAGGCCGCAGCATGCATCTGCAAAGCCGCCTTCTTTGCTTCCTGAAGCTCGGCAAGTTTTTCCTTCACTTTTGCGAGTTCAGCTTCGATCTGACTGTCGATGTCTTTAATTTCGTCTTTAGTTTGCTGGAAAGCGTCCTGATAAAACTTTTTCTGCTTGTCGTTTAGCGCCACATTAACCTCCCTTAATCTAAGATTTATTTCAACTTAAAAACTATCGGATATGTCATTTGAGTCTTTACAGGCACTCCACTTTTTATCGCAGGACTGAACTGCCATTTCTGAGCCGCTTTGACACACTCCTCCTTCAAACCGTAATCGGGAGAAGGACCTTTTACGACTTCAGCATTTGTAACCTTTCCATTTTCATCAATATTTATCTGAACATAGAAAGTCCCCTCAACCTTGTTCTGTCTTGCAAGAGGAGTGTAGTTTGCGTCTACCTTTTTAATTAGTTTCGGTCTCTCACCTTCAGAAAGTTCAGGAAGACTCACAAACTGTCCTTTTTCAATTTTCTTTTCCTGTGGCTGCTGGGACGCTTTAGCCGCCTCTTCGGCTTTCTTCTTTTCTTCCTCAGCTTTTCTTTTTGCTTCCGCTTCCTGCTCTTCCTTTTCTTTCTGGGCTTTTGCAAGAACAACATCGCTCTTTGTCTTGTTTGCGCTTTCTATGCCCTGTTTCGCCGCCTGTGTCGCAGCATTAAATTCCCCTACACTTTTTGCTCTTCTGTATATTCTGTCAATATTATCTTTACTCTTTTTTAGTGATTCGAGAGCAGAAGAAGCAAACTGTGCTCCTCCTTCACTTTCTAAAGATTTAATTGCTTCGTCAAAACCTTTCAATGCAGAAGTTGCCTCATCCTTTGCTTTTTTAATGTCTGCTTCAGATTCCTGAACCGCAGGGGGAGGAGGAACTTCAGGCTTTATCTCGCTGGGTGTTTCTATAGCTTTCAGAGGTTCATTTGACTTCACTGGAGTTTCCGTGGCGGTTTCAGTTTTTGGGGGCTCTATCGTCGGAGTTGTTTTCTTTCCTCCTGAAAAAACCATTGCAAAAACCACAATTATAACTACAGCGGCGGCAATACCTCCTCCTATTATTAAACCCTTTTTCTTTCCTTCACCAGCCTCTTCAGTGACAGAAGAAAACAGTTCCTCCTTCTTTTTTTCTTCTATCGGCAAAGGTTTGGGAATTTTTATCTCTTTCTTTGGCTGTTCCTTTTTTTCAACAACCTTTGGTTTTACTTTCGGTGAAGAAACAACTTTAACAGTGTCAATCTTTTTCTTTTCAGGCTCTTTTGGTTCATCCACTTTCAACTTTTCTTTTGGTTCTTCCTTTTCCCTATCTTTTTTTGCCTGAGCTATTTCTGCTTCTGCTTCTTCCTTCTCCCTCGTTAAAACATCAAGTTTCTCCTTGGTATAAATCGATGGAAAAATTTGGTTCAAGAAAGCTACCACATCGTAAGTCGTTGCTGTAATTCCCATATTTCTCACAAATTTTTCGAGATCGGTTTCAAACCCTCTTGCATCCCTGTACCTTCTATCAGGATCTTTTTCAAGTGATTTTCTAATTATTTTCTCGAGTTGAGGTGGAATGATGTCCCGATATTGTTCAAAATCGGGAAGTTTTGCCTCTCTGACTCTTTCAAGAATTGACATTTCCGAATCACCGTAAAAGAGTTTCCTTCCCGTAAGCATTTCAAACAGCACAGTTCCAACTGAAAAAATGTCGCTTCTTCCATCAAGAGTTTTTCCCCACGCCTGCTCCGGAGACATATAGAGAAGTTTGCCTTTTAAGGCACCAGATTGAGTGTGGCTTGCCTTGCTTGCTGCTTTTGCAATTCCAAAATCTACAAGTTTTACCTCTCCCGAAGAGGAGATAAGGATATTCTGAGGCGAAACATCTCTGTGAACAAGTTTCATCGGCTTGCCATCAGAATCTTTTGCAGTATGGGCACAGTGAAGCGCAGAACAAACTTTCTTGGTAATATAAACAGCAGCAGAAAGTGGAAATACTTTCCCGAGAGGTTCTGCCTCTTTCATAATACTTCTAAGATCCCTGCCCTCCACATACTCCATTGCAATGAAGTAAGAGTCGTCGGTTTTACCGAGGTCGTATATGTGAACTATGTTCGGATGATTAAGTTGAGCAGCAAGTTTTGCTTCATCAATAAACATAGTAACAAAATCTGAATTAGAAGCAAGGTGAGGAAGAATGCGCTTAACAGCCACAATTCTCTGAAAACCTTCCAGCCCCATCTGCTTAGCCTTGAAGAGTTCAGCCATCCCACCAATCGCAACTTTTTCAAGAAGACGATACTGTCCAAAGGGAATGCCTTCTTCTTTGATTTCTTCTTTTTTAACTTCCACAGGTCTTTCAATTTCTTTTTCTTTTGGTTTTATTTCTTCCTTTGGCTTTTCGGGTTCCTTTGGAATCTCAGCACCTGACACTACAATTTTTGGGGTTTCAACCGGTTTTGAAGGTTTTATTTTTACTCCTGAAAGCGTTTCTTCAAGTTTCTTGTCTATTTCCGAAACAGCCTTTACCGGTTTTTCTACAGGTTTTGGCTTTTCTTCAATTTTAAGAGATTCAACTCTGGGGATTTCCGCTTTTGGGGGAGGCTCAATCTTCTTCTGAGGCTCGGGAGGCTTTGGCGCTTCAGACGGTTTCTCTCCAAGTGCTGCTGAGATATCTATTTTCGGTGATGTTCCCTTATCTTTAAGAGATGGTTTAACAATTTTTTCTTCGACAGTTTTAATCACTTCGCCAAAAAGTTCTTCGGAAGTTACCTGATTTTCTTCAACCTCCTTTTTGGGTTCGGGTGGGGAAGGAGGCGGAGGTGGTGGTGGCGGCGAAACAACCTTTTTTTTCTCTTTTGGAATTTCGATCTGAGGTATTGAAACTGTCTCAACTTTTGAAGATTCCTTTTTCTTTGAAGGAACTGTAAGTCCCGAAAGGGTTTCCTCAAGTGCCCTGTCTATATCCAGACCACTTTTCTTTTTTTGCTCTTTTGGAGTCTCTTTAACTGATGGAATTCCCAGATTTTCCACTCTGGCTTCCTTCGGTGGTTCAGAAGAGGGTTTTTGTTCATCCACATTTTTCCCGAGATAGTTTTCCAAAGTTTGAATGAGGAGCTTTTCTTCTACCGGGTCTTCAAGATAGTCAACCGCACCGTAAATTTTTGTCGCATCTGCCTTGTATTTCCTGCTTTTGTAAATACTGCAGTGCATTACTACAGGGATGTTCTTTTTCTTTTCAACCATCTCCTGACAGACCTGAAATCCGTGCTTCTTCGGAAGCATTGTTCTCAAAAGAACAAGGTCTGGATTAAACTTGTCAAATTCTTCCAATGCCTGAAGTCCGTCTTTTGCTGTTGAAACCTCATAAACATCCTTAGGAATTAAAGAAACAAGTCTTTCAAGTGCCTTAGGTTCATAATCAACTACCAGTATCTTCTTCTTCCGCATCGTATCAAACCCATCCATCTAATATTTTACATTAAAGTAAATAAAAATCAAACTTAAAAACTTCCCTTTAAGTTTCTTAGTATACTCTTAATTCCACCTTTTTTCATTTTTTCAACCATCTTTTTCATCTCAAGGTACTGTTTATAAAGAGTATTAACTTCAGCCACAGTAGTCCCCGAGCCCATTGCCACTCTTTTTCTTCTGCTTCCGTTAAGAATTTTTGGGTTTCTTCTCTCCTCGGGTGTCATGGAGTCAAGGATTGCTTCCATTCTTTTCATTTGCTTTTCATTGATTTCAGGCTTGGGAATTTTCCCTATGGAAGAAAAACCGGGGATCATCCCGAGAATCTGGTCTAAAGAGCCCATTTTTTTTATCTGCTTGAACTGTTCTCTCAAATCGTCAAGGTTGAACTCGCCCTGTTCAAGTCTCTTTGCCGCTTTTTCCGCTGTTTTAATGTCAATAGTCGATTCTGCCTTTTCAATAAGAGTCAGAACATCCCCCATCCCAAGAATTCTTGAAGCCATCCTCTCAGGATAAAAAAGTTCTATTGCATCTATTTTTTCTCCCGTTCCTACCATTTTTACCGGAAGCCCGGTTGTCGCTTTGACAGAAAGAACAACCCCGCCCCTTGCATCGCCGTCAGCTTTTGTCAGAACTATTCCAGTCAGCTGGACCTTCTCAAAAAAGGCTCTGGCTGTCTGGACAGCACTCTGCCCCGCCATTGCGTCAGCTGCGTAAAGTCTCTCGTGAGGATTGACTCTCTGACATATTCTCTCCAGCTCTTCCATCAACTCTTCGTCAATGTGAAGCCTTCCTGCCGTATCTATGATTACCCTGTGTATGCCCCTTCTTTTCGCTTCTGCAACTGCATTTTCACACATTTTTGCGGCATCTTTTTCGCCATTCGGCTCAAAGAAGAAAACGCCTGCTTTTTCAGCAAGAACTTTTAATTGCTGCTGAGCCGCAGGTCTGTAAACATCTGCGGGGACAAGCAAAGCCGAATGTCCCTCTTTGACAAAAAATCTGCCTATTTTAGCAGCTGTTGTGGTCTTTCCTGAACCCTGAAGTCCGACAAGCATTACTATTCCTGGCGGAAGAGACGGAAAGTGAAATCCGCTTTGCCCTTCTCCGAGTACTCTTACAATTTCTTCATGAAGAATTTTTATAAAATGTTGATCGGGAGTGAGACTTCTCATCACTTCCTGACCAAGCGCTTTGGACTTTACCCCTTCGAGAACACTTTTAACTACACTTATATGGACATCCGCTTCAAGAAGAGCCATTCTCACCGCTTTAACTGCTTCTTCAATGTTTGATTCTGTAAGTTTGCCCTTTCCTCTTAAAGTGTTTACCACTCCTAAAAGTTTTTCTGTTAGTTTTTCAAACATTAAGCCGCATTCTCCCTAACATTTTTAAAATTAAGAAGTTCAATTGCTTTTTTAACCTGTGAGTCAAGAGGCATCATAACTTTTGCACCCGCACCTGGATTCTCAACTAAAGTTTTATACTCCCTTTTTAAAGCAAGAAGAATGTATAGCCTGCTCTTTTCCCATTCTTCTTCTGAATATTCAATGCCCTTTTGTTTTATAGATTCTTTAAATTTTTCCAGAAGTAAATCGTCATTACTGCCTGCAGCAAAAAGATTTTGATTCTGACTTTTCGCTGCAAAGTCAAGAAATAACCTTCTTATCTCAAGTTTCAGAGCAAGAGAGGGGATCTCTTCTTGAACCACTGTAATATCTGGCTCTATCCCCCCCTCTCTCTTTGAATCGTCGCCATTTAATTCTGGAAAGTAATAGTTCTCTCTTGAAGAATAACTCCTCTGAATGTTTATGTTTGAAGGCGTGAAGTAGTGGGCTGTTGTTATTGCCACTGCTCCTCTTGATAAAGGAGTCACTGTTTGAACAAGCCCTTTACCCCAACTTCTCGTTCCCACCACCCGGGCTCTTTTGTTGTCTTTGAGCGCACCAGCAACTATTTCAGATGCACTTGCAGAACCTGAGTTTATCAATACTACTACTGGAACACTGCAAAATTCACTACAACCGGAACTTGTGAATTTCCTTTCTCTCCCCCTTCTTGGCCTTAACGAAACAATTTCAGCGTTTTCAGGCAAAAAAAGTGAGCACAAATCGACTGCCGCTTTAAGGTAACCACCAGGATTATCTCTAAAATCCAGAATATAAGATTCAGCTCCTTCTTTTTTAAGCTCGTTTAGCGCTTTTTTGACTTCTTCCGAAGTCGTTTCACCAAAATAACTTATCCTTATGTAACCTACATCGCCTTCGGTTTTGAAAAAGTAGGCAACCGAATTTTTTGGTATCTCGTCTCTTTTCAGTCTAACTTTGAATGGTTCATCCTCACCTCTTCTTATTGTTATGGTAACTTCTGTTCCTTTTGGTCCTTTCAGCATTTTAACCGACTCTTTTGTGGTCATTTTATCGGTAGGCTTGCCTTCAACTTCTGTAATAAGATCACCACTTCTTAATCCCGCCTTGTAAGCAGGTGTCCCCTCAATCGGATTTATTACAATCAAAGGGGCGTCAGGAGAAGGCTTCGAAATAAGAACACCAATTCCAAAAAAATGCCCCTCCTGATCTTCAAGAAGTTCTTTGTATGCTTCCGGCGAAAAGTAGTTGCTATGAGGATCAAGATTCTGAAGCATTTCATCAAGAAAAACATCAAAGAGAGTGTCTTCATTTTCTGGATATTTTGCATTGTTTTCAACTAAAGTTACAGTATCATACAGAAGATTTATCAACTCTCTTTCTTCTTTATCCTGATATGAAGAACCAAGATTAAACTGCCAGCTTTGCACAATACCGTATGCGAAAAAGAAAGTCAAAATAAGAATTATTATCTTTTTCAATTTGCAACTCCTACAATTGTGTATCCCTTTGGTTTTTTCTTAGCTGAATGGTCAATTAACATTAGATAACCATCGTTGAAGTATGGAGAATCCCTTTTGGTATGGCAGGCAAGACAGGAATCAACTCCCTTTTCAACCTTCATTTTTGAAGGAGGATGATTTTTCCCCGGACCGTGGCACACCTCACAACCCACTCCTGTAAAATCTGTATGATTATCGGGATACCCCCCCCTGTCAAAACCTGTGGAGTGGCAAACAAGGCATTCAGGGTTTCTTTCCTGATGGTCAATTTCGAGACGCTTTGTTGCTGAAAAGTGGTTTGTCTTTTCCCATTTTTCGAATTCCATTTTATGACAGGTTTTACAGTGCAAAGAGCCCATATAATCAGATTTCCCTTCAAATTTTTTTGCAATTTCACTTAAAATATTTTCATTTTTTTCTTCGACAACTCTTAAAATTTTCTCAATTTTTTCCTCTTCAGTTTTATCAAAAGGAAAATCTCTCTCTAAATAACCCGTCTCAGCCCAGGTTGTCCATTTGCCATCATAATATCCTATATCAAAAGTCGAAAATCTTCTTCCTTTGTCCCCCAAAAAAACTACCCAGCTTTCTTTCGCTTTTTGGGGAAGAGAAGTTACAATTTGACCCCAACTTGCAAACACTCCCAGTATTCTGACATTTTCTTTTAAAAGTTTTTCAACCGTCTGCGGAGAAATATTGCCAAAAACTACAAAAGCATCTTCTTTGTGTTTTTGAACTTTTTCAGAGAAAATCTTAACAGGCAAATCAGGGTCACTACTTAACTCAGACAGGAAAAGCAAATGAACCTTTGCTTTTTGCCCGAAAGGAAAAACCTTATAGCCCCCAACTTCGATTATTTTTTCCTCATTAAAACCTTTAACACCGGCTATAAAGTACTCTCCCTTAAAATATTCTTTCAATTTTTCACCAAAAGAAAGGTCTCGATCTCCCAAAGCCACAAGATAATTGTTTTCATAAAGAAATTCTCCAACCTTTCTGTTAATAAAGTCTTTTGAGGGATTCCTGTCAGTAAAAACATTTGGAAGTTCAACAGCCACAATTTTACTTTTTGGATGTTCCCTTTTTATCTTCTCCATAACAGGCAACCTTCTTGAAAGTCCCCCTGCCGGAGAAGTTCTACATCCGCAGGGGATAAGATACCCCTGAAGGTCTCCAGTTACGAAAACAGTAATTTCATTCTGCTCTCTCAGAAATTGAATTGAGATAAAAAATGCCATTAAAAGAACCATAAACAATATCAGAAGTACAAGCTTCAACCAGTTATTCATATAATAGACTCCGAATTTTTATTTTCTCATAAAAAGCAATATAAAGCAAAGTAAAATAGACTTTTAACTTTTTGAAATTTCGTAAAGGGTTGTTCTTTTTTGGGGAATAAAGCCTGAATCTATTATCATTTCTTTCAACTCTTTTTCGTTAGTCCTGTTTGTGCATCCTGCCTCTCTTACAACATTTTCCTCAATCATAATAGAACCAACATCATTAGCACCGTAATGGAGAGCAACTGATGCAATATCAAGCCCCTGCGTAAGCCAGCTTGCCTGAATATTTTTTATATTGTCGAGATAAATCCTTGAAAAAGCAAGAATTTTTAAATATCTACTGTAGGAAGTTTTTTCGGAGTTAATTCGAGCCTTTCCACCCTTCTGGTATGTCCACGGAATGAACGCCGTAAATCCCTGCGTCCTGTCTTGAAGTTTTCTTATTTGATCAAGGTGAAGAACAATCTCTTCATTACTTTCGTATGTACCAAACATCATTGTTGCGGTAGATAGAATATTGAGTTTATGAGCCTTCTCCATAACATCAAGCCATTCTTCCACTTTCGCTTTTTTCGGGGCAATCTTTTTTCTTGTTCTCTCAGAAAGAATTTCAGCCCCACCTCCTGGCAGGCTCATTAGCCCCACCTCTTTAAGCTCTTTTAGGACCTTAAGCACTGGCATTTTGAAAGTTTTTGAAAAGAAAACTATCTCCGGGGGGGAAAAAGCGTGAATATGAATTTCAGGGTATCTTTTTCTGATTACAGTGAGCAATTCCTTATAGTAACTGAATGGTATTTTTGGGTTATGCCCTCCCTGAAGAAGTATTCCAGTTCCTTTAAGTTTTACAGTCTCCTCAATTTTTTTTAAAACCTCCTCAATTGATAATGTGTATGCATCGCTATCGTTTTTGTTCCTGTAAAAGGCACAAAATAGACATTTCGTTTGACAGATATTGGTGTAGTTTATATTTCTATCTACAATGTAGGTAACAATTTTTTGTGGATGAAGTTTAAATCTTATTTTCTGTGCCCTGTAACCTATTTCTGCAATAGAACCTTTTTTAAGAAGAATTACTCCCTCTTCATAATTTAATCTTTCTCCTTTATCTATTTTCTGGTAAATCTCTTCAATACCCTTTTCCACCAAAAACCTCTTTATAAAAGTTTAAAGACTCTTTTCCCTCTCTTCCAAATTTGTAAAAGAGACTTTTCGTGAAGTAGTCTCTTAAAGTTCTTTTATCAATTTCAGTTTTCTTTATAGCCCGGTCAATTAACTGATTTAGTTTTCTCATTGAATTTTTATGCCCTTCTTCTAAAATGGATTCAAAGTTGGTATTATTCTTTTCACTTTTTTTTGCCCACAATGCAAAAAGGGCGCTTTTGTTTGTTTTCTTTTTCCAGAGAGAGGCAATATCTTTAGTTTTCAAACCGCAATTTCTCATTTTTAATGCTCTATCTCCTATAAGTAATTGTGCTTCATTTTTTTCCAAACTCAATAATTCTTTTTGACTTTTGTCAAATTTCATACCAATGTCAGCAAAAAGGAATCTGGTCATAGCCTGAGATGTTCTACTATTTGGGTCAAGGTGTATTTTTTCCACTTCTGAAAAATTTCCTTTGTAAAACAAAAGTACCGATTTTACATTTCCATTTGAAAGGACTCCTAATGGAGCAGCCAATAAAAAATCGTTTTTTACAAACTCGTAAGTTGGCATAAGGGCAATATCATAACTGCCATTTTTAAAAAGAGGAGCTATTTTATATGGCTTTGCAAATGAAAGCTCAATACCTTTTTCATCTTTCAAAGACCACCATAAAGGAGCAGAATTTATGAAAGATACAACAAGGATCTTAATCTTCATCTCTCAAAAATTTGAGAAAACGGAAAAGAGCGTAATTGGATGTCATCTCTATCACTCCCTCCCTTGAAAAAGGAAAAACATATTTAAAACACTTCTCTCTTTCAGGTTTGGAGAGTGCTATATAGACAAGTCCCACAGGCTTTTCAACCGTACCACCTTTTGGTCCAGCTATTCCAGTTGTTGCAATGGCACATTGAGACAAAAACCTTGCTCTTGCGCCTCTGACCATAGCAAGAGCAGTTTGCTCACTTACTGCTCCAAATTTTCTTAAGTATTCTTCAGGAACTCCCAGAATGTCAATTTTGGCTTCATTGGAATAAGCGGTAACGCTTCCTTTATAAAACTTGCTTGCCCCTGGATAAGAAACAATTTTTTTGGATAAAGTTCCACCCGTGATCGACTCTGCTATTGAGAGGAAATATTTTCTTTTTTTGAGTTCTTTTGAAATCTTTTCAATCAACCCCTCACCGTTATTGCTTACAATATTACTGCCATATAATTGTGAAAATTCTTTTTGCGTCTCTTTTCTTAATTTGTCACTTTCGAAAAGAAATTTAAGTTCAATAACTCCAAAATGGGGAAGAATTGAATAAGAACCCCCCCCTTTTTTATCAATTTTTTTGAGATATTCCTGAATTTCACTTTCTCTAATTCCGGAAAGATAAAATTTAAGTTCTTTTTTTGGTTTTATTTTAAATTTTTCATCGATTTTTTTTGTGACGAAATTTTTAAACATCTCCTTAAATTCAGAAGGAACTCCCGGTAAAAGAAAGTAGACTTTCCCTTTTTCTTTAAGATAAACCCCTCCTGCAAGTCCATATTTGTTGGGAATTATCTCACCACCTTCAGGAACAAAAGCCATTTTCTTTTCAAACTCTTTTGGTTTTTTGTCTCTTACAATCAACTTTTTCTCAATTTCATAAAACCATTTCTCGTCAAATATTAAATTCTTTTTTAGCGCCTTTGATAATCCCTCTCTTGTTAAATCATCTCCTGTTGGTCCTATACCCCCTGAAGTGATAATAACATCAGAAACTTCAGAAGCGTTTAAAAATGCTGATCTTATTGATCTGATATTGTCTTCAACTATTTGAAAATGGGCTATTTCAAAATTTCTGCTTTTTAAAAAATCAAAAACTATTTTACCGTTTGTATCTTTTCTATCAAAATCAAAAAGTTCTGACCCGACTAGAAGAAGAGATGCTTTCGACATTCTATTCAGCCCTTTCTTCTCCTTTAACATAATCTTCGTATCCATTTTCGATAAACAATTTGCTTATTTCTTTTTTTATTGCTTCGGAAACCTCTTCGGGCTTTGTATTCTCTTCAAAATGAAGTGGCTTACCGTAATATATTTTAATTTTGCAAGGTTTTGGGAATTTGGAATGAGGTGGAAGTGCTTCCCTTGTTCCAACGATTGCTGCAGGAATTATTGGCGCACTGCTCCTCAATGCGTAAACTCCGACTCCCTTTCTTGCATCGAGGAGAAATCCTACCCTTGACCTCTGACCTTCAGGAAAGATTCCCACAACCCCATCTCTGGAAAGAACTCTCATGGTTTTTTTATAAGCGGAAACTTGAAGCCCTTCTCCAATGGGAATCGTATCAAGAAGATAACATAACTGTTTAAGTATGATTTTGTCGTAATAGAAAGATGTCATTATGTAATGGATTCTTCTTGGAAAAGCAATTCCGAGAACAAGAGGATCAAGATATGAAAAATGGTTGGCTGCCAATATCAGTTTTCCCTTTCTCGGGATATTCTCTTTTCCGTATTTTTTCACTCTGAAATATGGATAGAAGACAAAGAAAACAACCGCTTTTGAAACAAAGTAGAAAAGTGATTTAATAGTATTCACCAATGGTTTCTCCGGAAAAATAGAGGATAATTCCTTTAAAACTTTTATTTTATAATATCTTCCTTTTTTTTTCAAATGTTTGTAGAAGTCCACAACATTTGAGACTTTTTGGTAAGGAAAGGCAGCAGGACAAA
>DYJZ01000093.1 GCA_020722885.1 Thermoanaerobaculum aquaticum | reverse complement strand
ATTCGGAAGGCGCTTTTTGTGGCCCCTCCTCAGATGTCTTAAAAGCTCCTTGCGAGGCTCTCCCTTCGGCATCATGTAAAGGGCGCTGTAGATCGTTTCATGTGAAACACGTTTCTCCTTTTTCAATAAAGGAAGATCACTTTGTTTGTAAATGCTTTGAAGTGAACCTCGTGATGACAGTTAAGGATTAGCAACAAAGGAAGATCACTTTGTTTGCAACTGCTTCGAAGCCACACTCGTTGTGTTTCTGAACTTTTGCAATTAAAAAATTTCAAAAAAAATTTTTTTCTGATAAAATTCTAATTCTGGAAGAAAGATGAAACTCTTTGTAAAAGGTGATATTGATGGCTTTTTCGGGCTTGCTCTTGATAACCTTGTTCAGGTTCTTTTAATAGAATCTCTTCTTACTTCCGTACTTGGCTTCCCGAGAGAATTTATATACAGTAATGTCCTTCCTGCCGTTGCGGTTTCCCTTATAGTTGGAAATCTCTTTTATTCCTATCAGTTGCTTCAACTTTCTAAAAAGACGGGTAGAAACGACCACTGCGCACTTCCTTACGGTATAAATACAGTTTCACTTTTTGCCTACATTTTCCTTGTTATGTTGCCTGCAAAAATGGTAGCGGAAGCTCAGGGAGTAAAAGAGCCATATCTTTATGCGTGGAAAGCAGGGATAATTGCCTGCATCGGTTCAGGAGCAATCGAGTTTTCGGGAGCATTTATTGCCGAAAAAATTAGAAAATCTACTCCAAGAGCTGCTCTTCTTTCCACTTTATCAGGAATAGCGCTTGGCTTTATTTCAATGGGCTTCTTAATGAGGACATTTGATCATCCGCTTGTAGGTCTATCAACATTTGCTGTGATTCTTGTTACATATTTTGGAAAAGTTAAATTTAAATTTGGGCTTCCCGGAGGTTTTATTGCAGTCTTTATAGGTGTGATTTTGTCGTATCTTACAGGAATAAATCCAGAAGTTAGCAGTAAAAATATGTTTGGATTTTATTTACCTATTCCTCAATTTAGAATTTTGTTTGAATCTTTTAAAGGAGAACTTTTAATCCCTTATATTTCAGTAATAGTACCAATGGGGCTTTTTAACCTCATTGGTTCTCTTCAGAATATAGAGTCAGCCGAAGCGGCTGGAGATTCCTATCCTACTGCCCCTTCTCTTGCAGTTAACGGTATTGGAACTTTTGCCGCAGCAATTTTTGGTTCCTGCTTCCCAACAACAATTTATATAGGGCATCCGGGATGGAAGGCACTTGGTGCCAGGGCAGGTTACAGTATCCTTAATTCTCTATTTTTCCTTGTCGTTTGTTTTACTGGAAGTTTTTCATTTGTTGCAAAGATTGTACCTGTAGATGCAGGTATGGCGATAGTTCTCTGGATTGGTGTGGTTATATCTGCTCAGGCATTTACTGCAACGGAGAAAAAACATGCCCCTGCAGTGGTAATCGGAATTCTACCTGCTATTGCTGCGTGGGGAGCAATGCTTTTAAAAAGTGGCTTAAGGGCAGGTGGGTTGGGGACTCTAAAAAATCCATTTTCAGAAAAACTTCTTGATATTCTAAAAAATTCAGACTTTTATGCGGATGGCCTTTTCAGACTTGAACAGGGCTTTATTTTTAGTGCAATGATCCTTTCAACCATGACAGTATTTATAATAGAAAGAAAATTCCTTAAATCGGCACTGATTTCTTTGATTGGTGCTCTTATCTCTTTGAGTGGACTTATGCACAGTTATTCTTTCATTGTGTCAGATACAGTTATGACACTTAAACCAAATTACGAATTTGCTCTATCCTATTTAATTGTAGGAGCAATTTTAGTTTTAATAAAATTTATTTCAAAAGAGGAGGGTTAAAAAGTTGAAAATCTATCTTTCGAGATTTTTATCAACCGAACCTTCAGAGAATCTTCTAAGGCTTGAGGATGAAGCTAAAGAGGCTTACAGGAAAAAGTGTTCCATCGTAGTTTTTCCGGAGCTTTTTCTTACTGGCTACAAAGGAAAAATTGATTCAAAAGAAGCGAGAAAAACTTTCAGGGAAACTTCAAAAAAGTACTCAAAAATAGTTTTTGTCTTCGGGACGATAAGCGAGGGGAGAAAAAATAGAACGACCATATGGCAAAGTGGGAAAGAGATTCTATTTTACGACAAAATCAATCTTTTCAGACCAAACGGGGAAGATAGGATGTGGGAAAGCGGCAAAGAATACAAATCGATAAAAACAGACTACTGCAAACTTGGAGTTATTATCTGTAATGATTTGAGATTTTCTGAAGGGCCAAGAAAATTGAGAATGAGTGATAAAATTGATTTGCTCGTTGTTCCAGCCTTCTGGCCCTTAAGAAGAGATCACATCTGGAAAAACCTTCTAAAAGCAAGGGCTATTGAAAATGCAATATATGTTGCAGGGTGCTGTATTTCACACCTCGAAACGAAGAAAGAGAGATTTTATGGGGCTTTGAACTATGTTTTTGACCCTCTTGGAAATGGCGTTCAAACAGATGATGACAAAACCTACAAAATAGAAATTCCCTTCAGAAAAAGAATTTTGGTTGATCCTTTGACCCTCAGGGACTAAAAACGGTAGGAAAATTTTATGAGGAAAAGGTCATCTCTTGGCGAAGATGTCCATAAATTAAATTCCCTTTTATAAGACATTCCTGCTCTTGAATCTCCTTTATCAAAATCAAAATAGCCCGACTGACCATGTGAAAAAACTATATATAAAGCAGAAAGTGGCTTGAATTCCCATCGCAAAACTGCCGTCAAATTGTTTGTTCCGAAGTGAAAGTTTGGGTTTGAAGTCGCTTTTGAGGGTTCAAATTTGGTGGGGGAAAGCAGTTTCTGGAAATTTGAATAACTTCCTGCAGCAGAAAAAAGTTGGGAGTAGAGATCAAATGTTAATTCAGGTGTGAAAGTGTAGGAGAAACGGGTAGTAAAATCGACTTCGCTATAAGAAACATCCGCAAAGAGTGGATATCTGCCGTTTTTGCTTACTTCAGCAAAAAGAAAATCACCGCTGTTTCTTGTTAATTCAAGAGATTGGCTTATTCTGCATTTGTCAGAAAATCTATAGGTGTATGAAGATTCTGTGTGGAAAAGAAACCCGCTCTTTTGCTTTGATGTGAAAATGTTTTCACTTAAATAAAAATCTTTTCTTTTATCCGTTGAAAAACCAATCCAAATTGCGGGAATTGTTTCTCTGTAAATTGCAAAGTTTTCAAGCCTTGCTTCTCTATCGTCATAAAAAGGAAATTCAACTGAAAATCCTGCCCCGATTGAATTATGGTTGAGAAATTCGCCTGAGAAGTCAACTTCTCCACCCCTTGTCAGGATAAGCCCATCTCCGTTTTTTCCATACCAGGCATAAATCCCTAAAGTTGTCTGATTAAAATGTCCCTCTGGTTCAGAGACATTTCTTTCAATGGTTGTAACAAATTTATAATCGTCATTTCTTCTTAAGTAACCCATATCATTTGGGTTGTAATCTTTTGGATGGGCAATGTATGAGGAGGAGAAAGTCCAGTTTTTAGAAAATTTCTCAATATACATTGCTTCAAATGCTGTGCCACAAATTTTGTAGTTTTTTCCCTCAATTTGGGTGTTGGAAAGTGAAAAAGAAAAATTATGCCTGTTTTCATCTGAATGTAAATCAGAAGTTATGGCGTTGAGAAGCGCTTTTCTTCCTCCAACTTCATCTTTATAAGTAGAAATAATTCCGATTGAAGAATTTATGCCAAAATTCTGATTGATTCTGAATGCTCCGAAGAGTGTCTGCTTCTTTAAAATTTCTTCATTGAGATTTCCTTCGTCATCGGCGTATTTTGCTCTTTCACTTTCAGTTATAGCGAGAAAAGTGGCGACATTGAGTCTATTTTGTGTTGTGCCTGAAAGCTTCAGTGCACCGAGGATGGTTGTATTTTGCGGTGCATAAATAATCTTTTTCCCCTGATAAGATTCGGGTTCGTAAGGAGGAGAGCCGATTCTTCTTGTGTAGAGAAAAGTTGTTCCACTCCATTGAGAGGTCTTTGCAGGATTGAAGATCTGAAAACCCTCAAGAAAAAAGGGTCTGTTTTCTGAAAAATAAGTTTCATATGCGGAAAGGTTTAAAACAGTGCTATCCTGTTCGACCTGTCCGAAATCGGGATTTACCGTTCCTGTCAATGTGAATCGTGAAAAGAGTGGATAAGAAAAATCAAGCCCTGCGTCCAGAGAATTACCTCTTTTATAAAAACTCTTCCTTGTATGGAAAGAATTTTTAAAAACTAAAAATGGAATAACCTCCATTTTCTTGTGGTTTCTAATCCCTTTAAGTCCATCTATTGTAGCAAAGCCTGAAACATTTTTCCTTTCTGATGGAGCAATGTAGGAAAGAATATCCTCCTCTTTAAACCTCTTTACAGTCCTTTTAACCTGAATACCCATTGGCAGAGATTCACTTTTAAAAACTCTCAAAGTGGAAAAGGGTATTGAAAACTCAGCAGACCAACCGTCAGAATGAATAGAAGCTGCCCCTTCCCACACTCCGTTCCATTCCCAGTTGGAAGAAAACTCATTGTAAACGAAAAAGTCTGCAAGAGATGAAGAAGCAGTGATTACAAAGCCATATGCTTCTCTTTTCGTTTCAAAAGGGTCAAGTTGCAAAATGATTGAATCACTTAATTCATTTCTATCTTTTCTCCGAATCCTTCTGTCAATAAGGGATGGTTCGTTGTCATAACAAAAAACCCCGATATAAATATTTTTTTCGTTGTAGGCAATCTTCACCTCGGTTTTAAAAGATGGTTTAATTCCTGGATCTGGATAACTTTGAGTAAAATCAGAAAAACCATCAATTTCCGACCAGATTTTATCGCTCAAAACGCCGTCTATTCTGGGAGGTGCATCTGCTTTTACTGAGTTTAAATTTCTGGCACAAAAGGATAAAATGGATGACATCGAGATTAAGAAAAATAGAAATGTTCTCATAAAAATTCGGTCATTCATAAATCGTAAAATACGATTTAACTGTACAAAAGTTTCCATTTCAAGTGTACTGCAAAAGTTCAGAAATATATAAGACTTTTCAGAGGGTGAAAAAGGAGCGAAAAAAACTTATTTATGCTATCAATGAAAGAATAATTAGTAGGGGCTGTAGGAATTACTTCCACAGCCTTGTTCCTTTATTTTCCACTCCTTAACCTTTTGTTCCCAGA
>DYJZ01000092.1 GCA_020722885.1 Thermoanaerobaculum aquaticum | reverse complement strand
AATTGGCGGAGAGAGAGGGATTCGAACCCCCGGTCCCTTGCGGGACTGCGGTTTTCAAGACCGCCGCCTTAGTCCACTCGGCCATCTCTCCAGAGAGATAATTCTGCCAGAAAAGTTAATTCTGGTCAAGTTATCGGGCAAAAATATTTAAGAGCCTTAGTATTCTATTTTATTCTTGTTTCTGCATTTTGCCAATTGATGTTTTTGAAAAAGGCTTCTATGTAATCCACTTTTTTTAAGCCGTAGTCGAATATAAAAGCATGTTCAAAAACATCCATTATCAAAATGGGATTGCAACCGGCACAATGTCCCGCATCGTGTTCGTTTATCCAGAAATTCATTAACTTTCCTGAAACTGAATCCTGATAAAGAACAACCCATCCTATACCCCGCATTGATCCGGTTGCTTTGAAGTCCTTTTCCCAGTTTTCGTAACTTCCAAAGTCCTCAACAATTTTTTTATAAAGTTTGCTCTCTTTGTTTATTGGTTTTTTAGCACCTAAATTCTCAAAGTAAAGTTCGTGAAGTCTCATTCCATTGAATTCCCAGCCAAGTCTTCTTTTTAATTCGGCGTATTCCGGGGTTGCTGTTTTTCCTTCTTTGAACATTAGTTGGAGAGCATCGAGAACTTTGTTTGTGTTTGCCACATAGCCCTGGTAAAGAGCAAAATGGTTTTTCAGAAGATTGTCGCTGAACCCTTCCATTCCCAAGAGATTTGAATAATCTTTTGCCGTATAACTCATTTTAACCTCCTTTTATTAACCTGTAATTTTTTTCAATTCGGATATTGCCTTCTCATAATCAGGATGATTGGTGACTTCCGGAACAATTTCTATATATCTGATAATGTTGTTTTTATCTATGATAAAAACGGAGCGGGTTAGAAGCATCAGTTCTTTAATAAGAAAGCCATAATTTTCTCCAAAATTTCTGTCTCTATAATCAGATAAAATTTTGACTTTTGAAATGTTGTTTGATTTGCAGAACCTTGCAATAGCAAAAGGAAGGTCAACACTTATATTTAAAAATACGACATCATTAGAGAAGTTAGTTGCTTTTTCTTCAAAAGTTCTTGCCTGAAGATCGCATACCGGGGTGTCAAGGGAAGGAGTTACGCTTACTATCTTAACTTTCCCATCAAAATTCTTCAGTGTTATTTCATCCAATGTTTCGTCCACAACTTTGAAATCGGGGGCTTTGTCGCCTATTTTTAATTCCTTACCAATCAGGGTTAATGGATTTCCTTTAAATGTTACTATAGATTTTCTTTCCATTTTTCACATCCTTTCTTCAATTAAACTTTCTTCAATTAAAATTATAACAGAAAAAAATTGTTTTTATTTCATTATCTTAATGTTCCCTGGATTTTGGCGGGTTTTATTGCAAGGCAGTCAAACGCTGTTTTTCCTCCAGGGAAATTGGATATGCTCCTTCTTATAACTCTCCAGCCGCTTTGTTGAAAGTAGCCTTCAGATTCAAGTTGTTCTATCACTTTATTTGAAGATTCAAGAGCCTCAGCGAGGCTTCCATTTTGAGTCAGTGCTATGATTCCTCTATCAGGATGTGATATTAAAGTAACTGGTTCAATTACTATGTTTGTTAGTTCTGAAATAGCAAAAGTTTCAATGGCTGGTGCTGCGTGCAGGCGAATCATTCTTGCTCTTGCATCAGGTCCAACGCTTTCTTTTGTTGCTGCTATAAGGTCAAGAATGTAGTTTCTTACATCGTTTAAATCTTTTGCAGTTTCGAGTTTATGTGTGTCGGGATAAGCCTGGAGAGCTTTTGCAAGGATTGATATTTCTCTCAGGTAGTGGTTTAGCTGGTTTGCTGGAACAAGATACATAATGACCAGCCTCACTGGTTTTCCATCCTTTGCCCCATAATCAATACCGGAGGGACTCCATCCTATAACGCACATCAGGTCTTCCTCAAAAGGAACTCTTGCGTGTGGACATGCCCATCCCTGCTCCAGTGCAGTATTTGTTGCCTGTTCCCTGTTCATTACAAGTCCGACGATGTCCGTTCCAGCAGGAACTTCCGGAAATGCTTCAATTATGTGGGCAAGGAATTGAAGCGAATCCGTCTTTTCGTTTTCGGGAAGCTCAAAGAGTCTTCCTTCCTGAAGTGCATCAAGAATGGTGTCCATTTTTATTCACCTCCAAATTCCCTGAAAAACCAGGATTTTACGAAATGAGTAATAACTCCATAACTTATAAGAAACAAAGCTATCCATATCCAGTAAGAGGGGGGAAGGGGAACAAGACCTAAATAAGAAGAAAAAGGAGAGTAGGGAAGAGAAATACCTGCAAGCATAACTATTAGAGTTGTAAGCGTCATTGGAAGAGAAGCCCCGCTCTGGAAAAATGGAATTCTTCTGGTTCTGATGATATGAACAATCAAAGTTTGTGTAAGAAGAGATTCGACAAACCACCCCGTCTGAAAAAGACTTGAAAGATACTCTCCTTTTGCAGAATTTGCGCCAAATTCAAGAAAGTTTTTGCAGTTAAAGAAAAACCACATTAAAGCAAATGTTACATAATCAAAAATTGAACTTATAGGTCCAATAAAAATCATAAACCTTTTAATGTTTTCAATATTCCATTTCAGCGGTTTTTCTATTAGTTCTCTGTCAACGCTGTCAGTTGGGATGCCGGTTTGAGAAAAATCGTAAAGAAGATTGTTTGTAAGAATCTGAATAGGCTTCATTGGGAGAAATGGAAGAAGGTAGCTCGCTCCCACCACGCTGAACATATTTCCAAAATTGGAACTTGCTCCCATCCTGATATATTTCACGATGTTGGCAAATATTCTCCTTCCCTCCATTATACCTTCTTCGAGTATGAGAAGACTTTTTTCAAGAAGAACAATGTCAGCTGATTCTTTTGTTACATCTGCTCCTGAATCAACTGAAATTCCAATATCAGCCGCTTTAAGAGCAGGAGCGTCATTTATTCCATCTCCCATAAACCCCACAGTATGTCCAAGTTTTCTCAATTCTCTAACTATATCCTCTTTTTGCGAGGGCGAAAGTTTTACGAAAATATCATATTTTAAAACGCATTCGCTGAACTCCTCCTCTGAAAGATTTGAAATTGTTTGCCCGGTTATCATCTCTTTTACATCGATCCCGACATCTTTACACACTTTCTCTGTGACAAGAGCGTTATCTCCCGTTAATACTTTGACTTTAACACCTGCCTTTTCAAGAAGTTTAAGTGCATCTAAAGCAGATTCTTTTGGTGGATCATAAAATGCTATGTACCCGAGCAAAATAAGATTCTTTTCGTCTTCAACTGTAAATACTTTCTTATCGGTGGGGAATTCTTTGTATGCAATACTGAGAACCCTGAATCCTTCTCTGTTTAGCCTCTCAACTTCCTCAAAAAGGTCAACTTTAAGAAGATCAATGAGAGGATAAACTTCATCTTCAATTTGATAATGGGAACAGCAATCATAAATCTCTTCGACTGCCCCCTTGCAAATTAAGACATTATCGCCTTCGTACTCAACTATAACTGACATCCTTCTGCGCTGGAAATCGAATGGAAGTTCGTCAACTCTTTTGCACTGAGAAGCGTTCAAATCAATGTGTTCAAGAATAGCCCTGTCTATTAGATTTCTTAATCCCGTCTGAAAATATGAATTTAAGTAAGCGTATTGGAGAACATCTTCGCTTTTATTGCCTATAATGTCAACATACCGTTCAAGGACGACCCTGTCCTGGGTTAAAGTCCCTGTTTTATCTGTGCATAAAATATCAATTGCACCGAAGTTCTGTATTGATGGCAGACTTTTTACAATAACTTTTTTCTCTGCCAGAGATAGAGCACCCTTTGCAAGATTAACTGTTATTATCATTGGAAGCATTTCTGGTGTGAGTCCCACTGCCACAGCCAGTCCAAAAAGGAGTGCCTCTAACCAATTACCCTTTGTTAAGCCGACAATCAAAAACACCAAACAAACCATTACTGCCATAAAGCGGATCATCAGATAGGTAAATGACCTTACTCCTTTGTCAAAACCTGTTTCCTCCTTTTTCTGGGTAAGTTTTTCTGAGATAGCCCCAAAGATTGTCCTGATTCCGGTATTGACAACAATCCCTCTTGCACTTCCTGAAGTTACAGATGTTCCCAAAAAAACAGTGTTTGATAATTCCAAAACAGCCTTTTTTTCTCTTAATGGAAGAAAGGTCTTTTCAACAGGCATTGATTCGCCTGTCAGTGCAGATTCACTCACAAAAAAATCTTTGGCAGATATGATTCTTATATCAGCGGGAACAATTGAGCCTGCGTTAAGTAAAACAATATCGCCCGGAACAATCTCTGACATCTTTATCTCTTTTTCTATACCATCCCTTATTATAAATGTTCTTGATTGAACTCTTTTACCGAGTGCCTCCACTGCTTTTGACGATTTGCTGTCAAGGATATAAGATAAGCCAACACTTAAAAGAATCATCAGAAAAACAACAATTGAAGATTTTAATTCACTTAAAAATCCAGATATTACACATATAAGAAGGAGCTGTACAGCTAAAGGGCTTTTTAGTCTTTCATAAATATCAGCCCAAAATCCGATTCTTTTAATTTTGGAAAGTTCATTGAGTCCATAATTGTCGAGACGCTTTTCTGCCTCTTCAGAAGTTAAACCTCTTGAGGAAGAATTAAGCCTTTTTATTGCGTCAATAGGAGACAAAGAGGCTATTTCCAAAAGGAGATGTTCGTTTTCGGTTACAAGTTTTCTACGCTCCAGTTCGGCAGAAGAAGCCTTAGAAAACCATTTGATTGCCATGATTCCTCCCTGTCCTTCAGGTGCAGGCGAAGGGAGGCGTTAGAAAAACCTTAAAAGAGGAAATTTATCCTGGCGCCGATCCTTTCCGTCCTGCCATCCTGCAAGGCGGATTTAAAATTGTCGGGTAATGGTGGTTCGTCTTTTGATAAACTACAACTACCACCGCTATCCGATTGGTTCAATTTCGTTCCTCCTTCAAAGCGGTAAAATTACCGCCACAAATAAAAATTATAGCATAAAATGGAATTAATTCTTTGCTCTTTCTTCAATAGAAAGCGTAATGGAATAATCCTGTTCGTTAAGGGTGATTTTCAGTTCCATTCCTTCTGGTACTTTGATCGCTTTCTTCAGTTTTTTCCCTCTTAGGCTCAAACTCCAAGTGCAACACTATACCATTAAGATGGAGGTGTTGCCAT
>DYJZ01000017.1:24485-30674 GCA_020722885.1 Thermoanaerobaculum aquaticum | reverse complement strand
ATCTGCAACAGCATGGCTGAAGTTTTAGATATACTGGCAATCAGCCTCCGTCGTCCGGGCGATTCCCATGAACTGCTTCGTTCCATGACCCGTTTTAACTGGCTTAATACTCTATGTTAGATGTATAAGTAGTATGAATTCTCTGGTTTAAAGGTGTAGGGACAATTTTCTCCATTTTAAAAATGTATCTCTCTGGTAAGTGGGAACTTATGAGATCGCTGCTGTCAAAGTCAGGATGAATTCAGAGCCGCACGAAAGGGCTGTATTACTCTTTTTGCAGGCTATACAGTTGCTCTTAAAGCCTCTGCCGGTTCAAGTTTGGAAGCAATGTTTGCAGGATAGATCCCGAATACAATTCCGGTTATTATCGAAAAGAGAAAAGCAATGGATATGGTTGATAGTGGAAAGTAAAGTTCCCATCCATTAACCTTGCTAATTATACAGCAGCCAGCCACCCCAACTGCAGTTCCAGTAATTCCCCCCATAACAGAAAGGGTAGATGCTTCAAGGAGAAACTGAATAAGAATATCCTTATGTCTTGCCCCGATTGCTCTTCTTAAGCCTACTTCCCTCTTCCTCTCTCTTAATGAAATAAGCATAACAGCAAAAATGCCAATTCCACCGGTTAAAAGTGACAGACCGGCAACAAAAGCAATCAAGTAGTTGAAAGCGTTCTGTGTTTCAATTTCGGTGGAAAGAAGTTGATTCTGGTCAAGAATTGTGAAATCGTCATCTTTTCCTTCTTTCAGCCTGTGATTTTTCCTCAGAATTTCTCTAATTTCTCCCTTGGCGAATTCCATAGAATTTTTATCCTGAGCCTGTATTAGAATCGAATCGAGAAAAGTGACATCAAAAATTCTTTTCATTGCCGTTGTTAATGGCACATAAACGGTGTTGTCAAGATCATCTCCACCAAGGTCCTGACCTCTTTCAGAGGAAATTCCAACAACTTTTAATGGAATTTTTCCAAAATTTATGGTTTGATTGACGATATCGGAATCGGGAGAAAGGTTCTCTTTTACAGTTTTTCCGAGAACGCATACCCTTGCTATTTTAGCCTCGTCCATCTCTGTAAAGAGTTTGCCTGCGGCGGCTTTCAGTCTCCAGATTTCAAAAACTTTAGGCTCAACGCCTATGATGGTTGTAATGGTTCTTACATTCCTGTAAAGAACAGTTGCTCTTCTATCATATATTCCACCAACTCTTTTAATAGAACTTACTTTTCTTTCTATTGTCCTTATATCTTTTGGAATTAATGTCGTGTATCTTGAGACCTGTCTTGTTCTTCCACCAACATTTTTAAATTTGCCTGCCTGAATTGTTATAAGATCGGTTCCCATATTTTCAATCTTTTTTTCGGTTTCTCTTTCCAGAGCCTTTCCAGTCCCGACCATCATAACCACTGCTGCAACACCAACTCCCACAGCCATTGAGGAGAGGAGTGTTCTTAATTTGTGACCGAAGAGCACATTTAGAGAAATGGCAAAGGTTCTTTTAATATTCATCTCAAAGCCTCAATAGGAGTAAGTTTAGAAGCTCTTCTAGCAGGTTGAACCCCAAAGAAAATACCTACAAGCAGAGAAAAAAGAAAACCATAAAGAAAAACCTTTACTGTAAAAGCCATTGGAATCATCGGCATAATTTTTGGAAGGAGGAAAATTGGCAAAAGTCCGAAGATAACGCCAAGTGCCATTCCGAGAAGGGATACTGTTATTGATTCTAACAAAAATTCAACAAAGATGTCTTTCTGAGTTGCTCCAATAGCCCGCTTTAATCCTATTTCTTTAATTCTTTCAGAAACAGAAAGAAGAAGTATGTTCATTAAAACAATTCCTCCTACAAATAGAGCAACTAAAGCAAGCACATACCCACCAAGTCTGATGGTTTTAGTCATTTCATTTATTCTGTTTGCAATGAACAGGGGTGTTCTTATATCAAAATCGCTCGGTTCCCCTTCTTTTATTTTATGCCTCTGATTCAGTACTCCTCTTATTTCTTCCTGAACATTCGTTAAGTCAAATCCTTCCCTGACTTTGAATCTTATGACTCTTATGGAGTCCGTATGAAAGACTCTTTTCATACCTGTCGAGAGGGGAATAAAGACAATGTCATCCAGATCAAACCCCATAGGATTTGTGCCCTTTGGTTTGAATATTCCCTTTACTTCAAAGGGAATGTTATTTATGAGAATTCTTTTGCCAATAGGGTCTTCATCCGTAAAAAGATTTTTAACTGCAGTAATTCCTAAAATGCATACTCTTTTTACATTTCGCACATCGTCATTATCAATAGGTTCTCCCGAATCTATCTCCCACTCGTTTACAATTAAAAACTCTGTATCACCAGCAAAAATTTGACTTTCTGTTGCCTGACTGCCATATTTCAGAGAAAATCCATCCCTTCGAATTGCGCCACTAAAAACAGCTCTGTCACTAAGGGAACTTCTGAGGGCATTAAGGTCGTCAAGTTTCAGAGTCGCCCCGCTTCCCGTTCTACCACTTGCGCCAGTCAATCTTCCCCCCCCAGCAAAAATAATTCCTGTTCGCGGTCCCACAAATTTCATAACTTCTTCAATCCTTTTTTCTACTCCCCTTGAAATCCCAACAACCCCGGAAAGAAGCATAATTCCAACAGCGGTCCCGAGCATCATCAAAATCGCTTTTCCTTTAGAGGATAAAATTGCTTCAAATGAATGAATTAAAAGCCTGACAAAGCTTTTTAGCTTCATTTCAATCTTTCTTCTTTAAAAACTTTCCCATCTTTTAAAGTGATTATTCTTTCTGCTCTTTCTGCTACTTCTCTCTCGTGCGTCACAACGATGATGGTTCTTCCTCTTTTGTGTATCTCGTCAAAAATTTCAAGAATTTCTCCTGACGACTTGCTGTCGAGGTTTCCAGTTGGTTCGTCTGCAAGAAGAAGGTCAGGATCATTAATCAGAGCCCTCGCTATAGCCACTCTTTGCTGCTGTCCTCCTGAAAGAGCATTGGGTTTGTAGTGCACTCTTTCTGAAAGGCCAACCATAGAAAGAAGTTTGAGCGCCTTTTCTCTGGCGTTCTTAGGGTAAACTTCCGTGTAAAGAAGAGGAAGAAGAATGTTGTCAAGAACTGAAACTCTGTTCAAAAGGTTGAAAAGCTGAAATACAAATCCAAAGGACTTATTTCTTAATTTTGAGAGTTCATCATCATTTAATTCTGTTAAGTCTCTTCCGCGAAAAAGGTATTTACCTTCTGTTGGTTTGTCGAGAGTTCCTAAAATATTCAAAAGAGTGCTTTTGCCTGTTCCAGATGGAGCCATTATTGCCACATACTCACCCTCTTCAACTTTAAAGTCTATTCCATAAAGAACAGGTGTTTCTTTTCCATCAGTATAGTAGGTCTTTTTTACCCCTTTCAGTTCAATCACATTTCACTCCTGACCTGCTGAACAAAAACTTTGTCACCGAGCGATAAACCGCCTTTTACTTCAACAAGATCTCCAGACTCTCTTCCAATGCTTAACTGTCTTTTTACACTTTTTTCACCATCTTTAACAAGCACATACGGTACTCCGTTTTCCCTTTTTACTGCTCTCGAAGGAATTGCAAGTACTCCAGTAAGAGTATCGAGAAGTATCTCAACTGATGCAGTCATTTGAGGTCTCAAAAAACCTTCATAATTGTCTTCAATCGAAAGAATGGTTGCATAATAAACCACATTGTCTTTTATCGTTGCATCAGGATAGATTGCCTCGACTTTTGCATTCCATTTCCTGTCAGGATAAGTGTCAACAGTGAATGTTGCTCTATCTCCCACCTTGATTTTACCAATATCCACTTCGTCAACGTAAGCGTCCACTTCAAGGCGGTTCAAATCAAGAATTGTAACAAAAGTGGGTGCCGAAAGGCTCGCTGCAACAGTTTCTCCCTCCTGAGTAGAAACAGACCCTATGGTTCCAGAAATCGGAGCGGTAATGGTTGCATAAGAAAGTTGAATCTTAGAATACTGAAGTTGCGCCTTTGCATTATTTAGCTGAGCCTCAGAAGATTTGAGAGCCTTCATTGCTGCATCGAGAGCGTCAGCAGAGATTACTCCATCTTCATAAAGTTTTGAAATTCTCTTGAAGTTTGCCTGGGCGTAAGCAAGAGCTGCTTCTGCATCCTTTACCTGCGATTCCATTCTTGACACATTTGCCTGAAGGTCTTTTTGTTCAACGACAGCAAGAACCTGCCCCTTTTCGACTTTATCCCCGACTTTTACATATAAGTGCTCAAGTTTGCCTGAAACTCTGGGACCGACCTTGACCTGAGCCCCAACACGCGGAACTACTGTTCCTGTAGCACTTACTTCAGCCGGAAGATCCGCCTGCTTCACTTCAACCCAGACGCCACCAGAGTGATTTTGTTTTTGTTTTGAACAGGAAACGATTATAAGCAAAATAAAAAAGGCCGTGAAGAACTTTCTTGTCACCTGCAAACCTCCCTTCCATAAAAGGTAATTATACGACCAAACCATTAAAAAGGTTTAATTATTTCTTTTCACTTTTTACTGCGTTAAATATTAAGAAAAAAAACATAGATTGTCCTATTGATTTTTCTTGACTTTTGAATTATCATTTTTATCTTAAAAAAAGGAGTAGATGAAAAGTGTTTATAAGATCAAAAACTGTTAAAGCGGCTGTATTAACATTGGCTTTTGTATTGATGTTTTTTTCAAATCTCTATCCTCTTGAAGAGGGGCCCTTTGTTGAAAACATTGCGCCGGATTTCAAACTAAAGAAACTGGGGGCAAACGA
Organism: Thermoanaerobaculum aquaticum; assembly: GCA_020722885.1. Lineage (GTDB taxonomy): Bacteria > Acidobacteriota > UBA4820 > UBA4820 > UBA4820 > UBA4820. The sequence continues at coordinate 25,904 of DYJZ01000017.1, read as the reverse complement.
TTCGGTTGTTTTAAGCAGGTTAAAGGGGAAGCCGGTAGTGATAGTTTTTTGGGCAGTGTGGTGCCCACCCTGTAGAAAGGAAGTCCCGCGAATTAAAGAACTGTACTTAAAATACGCTTCTAAGGGTGTTGTTTTTCTTGCAATTGCTGTGGGCTGGAGACAAAGTGAAGAAGATGTGGCAAGGTTTCAAATGAAATATGAAATTCCTTACCAGATTTTGTGGGACAAGGATAACGAAGTTTCCGATAAATATTATGTTCAGGGGATTCCAACGAATATAATTGTTGATAAGGATGGCGTAGTTAGATACAGAGATTTTGCTTTGAATGAGAGAGCCGAGGAAGTGCTTAAATCAATGGTCAAAATCGACAACTGAGTATCTAAAGAACGGATCCTTTTTTGATATTTTATTTGTGAGAATTTTATGACAAAGGGTGATTTGGCAACGCAAATTTATCAGATGCATGGAGGCTTGACCAGGAAGCAGGCAAACCATCTTATTGAAAACCTTTTTGAGATAATATCTTCATCACTTAAGAAAGAGGGACATATTGTTATTTCAGGTTTTGGGACATTCAAAGTTGTTAAAAGGAAGCCTAAACTTGGAAGAATTATTAAGGAACAAAAGGTAATTGTTATTCCTGAAAGAAACAATGTTGTTTTTGTGCCTTCAAAAACAAGGGTGAAAAAAAATAAATGAAAAGCGAGAAGAAAATCTCGTCAATTCAACCAAAAGAACAGAAAAGACTACAAAAACTTTATTATAAAATTGGTGAAGTTTGCGAAATAACAGAACTACCCCATCATGTTATAAGATTTTGGGAAAGGGAGTTTCCGCAGCTTGTTCCGAGAAAAACTAACACGGGACACAGAATTTTTAGCGAAAAGGATATTCAGACAATTCTTTTAATAAAAGACCTTCTCTATAACAAAAAATTTACAATCAAGGGAGCAAGAGAGCATATAGCCAATCAGAGCGAGAAAGATACTTCCGCCCGAAAGTCGAGAGTAGAGGGGAACAGAGAAGACCTTTTAAAATCACTAATAGAAAGGCTTAAACGAATCAAAAGTTTGCTTGATAAAACTCCCCCTCATTGACAAAAACAGAGAAAATGTGTTAAAAAAGCAGTTTAAGTCGGGACGTGGCGCAGCCTGGTAGCGCACTTGCTTGGGGTGCAAGGGGTCGCTGGTTCAAATCCAGTCGTCCCGACCATTCTCTTCGAAGGTGATTTGAAACAGCGACCGAAGGGGAGATAACGAGGGGAAGAATTCCCCTCGTGGTTAGTGCACCTTCGGAGTTGGGAAGGGATATCGCAAGGGAAACCGAAAGGTTGCTTTTGCGGGAGTGGCGAAGCCACGACGGAGCTGGTTCAAATCCAGTCGTCCCGACCATTCTCTTCGAAGGTGATTTGAAACAGC
>DYJZ01000017.1:0-24385 GCA_020722885.1 Thermoanaerobaculum aquaticum | reverse complement strand
GCTGGTTCAAATCCAGTCGTCCCGACCATTCTCTTCGAAGGTGATTTGAAACAGCGACCGAAGGGGGCAAAAAGGAGGAGAAATATTCCCGCTTAAATAAGTATAGCCTGGAAGTTAGAAAGAGGTTTCGGAAGAGAAAGCTGATGAATATTCTTTCCTTGGTGGTGAAGAAGTTGTGGAGCAGGCTTAAACCTATTGTGCCTGTTAATTTAATAAAAATGTCGGGTTATTTGTTTGTTGAAGTTTAGAGAATCAAAAAATTGAAAAGGAAAAAACTTTGAAAAGGAAACAATTTAAAATTAGCGAGAGTGAAAATGCTTGAAGGAAAAGAATACAGGGAATTATTCAAAAAAGTTGAGAAACACTTAAGTCAGATTGAACAGCAACCGCTTTTAAAGGATACACTTGGTTTGATCATTGAGAATCTCATCACAGACTTTAAAGACGATTTCGGTTTTACCGGAGCAAGGTTGTATGTGTTTGATGATAAGGTTTACAGGCTCGAGAAAAAATTTGGTGAGGATATTCCTGCCCCGATTGGCATAGAACTTTCTCTTGATTATGGCCCTATTTCAGCTGTTCGTAGGGCAGGATGTATTTATATGGATAGGGAATCAAAGGATGTTGATGTTAATCTCGAAAAGCGCATCGGCGTTGATAGATTTGCAGCTATAAGCGTAGGGCAGGGTAATGCCTACATTATCGCATTTTCAGTTAAGAAAGGTCTTGAGGGGCAGAGAGATGAGATCTTGTTTGCTCTTTCAAGTATAAGGCACGCAATAAACCTCAAACTTGCCAAAGAGAACCTTGAAAACATTGTTCTTCAAAGTCAGGAGATTCAACTGTCTCTACTTCCTGAAAAGGATCCTGTTTTTGAAGGATTTGACATTTCAGGGAGATCTATTCCAGCACAGGTTGTAGGGGGAGATGTTTATGATTTTATATTTGTCACCCCTAAAATTCTCGGAGTTGCTGTTGGAGACGCAACAGGACACGGGCTTCCAGCTGCTTTGCAGGCGAGGGATGCTTTGGTTGGTTTGAGGATGGGTATTCACGAAGACCAGAAAATAGTAAAAGTTTTTGAAAAATTGAACACCATAATTCACAGGTCAAGGTTGACTTCAAGATATGTATCAATGTTTTACATGGAGATAGAACCGAATGGGCAGGCGGTATATATCAATGCGGGTCATGTTTATCCTTTCCATTACAGGAAAAGAAAAGACAGATTCGTTGCTTTAACCGAAGGAGGAATGGTTTTAGGACCAACTTCTAACGCCACATACGGAAGGGGTTTTATCTATCTTGAGCCCGGTGATTCGGTTATTGCATTCAGCGACGGAATAACTGAAGCAAAAAATATAAACGGGGAGGATTACGGTGAAGAAGGAGTCAAGAATTTTGTCAAAAAGCATTACGAAGAACTTAACGCTGGAGAAATGGTTGACAGACTTCTTGATGATGTCGCACAATGGTCGAAAGAGAGCGATTACACAGATGACCGAACCGTTGTTTTTGTAAGGAAACTCTAATTTTTCTTACAAAGTCTCAATCCGAGAGCAATGGAGAAGAATTTTGATTCTTCATCGTCTGCTCTCGAAGTCAAAATACAGGGAACGGTTGTTCCAGCAACAACAGCGGCGAGACGAGAACCGCCAAGGTGAGTAACTCCTTTGTAAAAGACATTTCCAGCTTCGATGCTCGGGAAAAGAAGGATGTCTGCATCTCCACCAACAGAAGATTTCAGTCCCTTTATTTCACAGGCTTCAGGAGAAATTGCAACATCTAAAGCAAGGGGACCATCAACGATAGCTCCTTTTATCTGTCCTCTTTCCGCCATTTTTGCAATTATAGCGGCATCCATAGTCGCAGGCATTTTTTCAGACACTTTTTCGTTTGCAGTAACAATTGCTGCTTTTGGCTTTTCAATTCCGAAACTGTGTGCGGCGTCAATTAAGTATTCGAGAATTTTGATTTTTGTCTGAAGGTCCGGAAGAGGTATGATTGCAACATCCGCAACAAAGAGCAGTTTTTTATGGCTTTTTTGATAAAAAGGAGAATCTATCACCGTTATGTGACTTAACACATTTCCTTTGGTCAAAAGCCCTTCTTCTTTATCGAGAATGAGCTTCATATATTTCTCTGTTCCAATAAGCCCTTTCATAAGGCAGTCGCCTTGTTTACTCTTAACAAGATTTCTTGCCGTGATTCCAGCTTTAACTTCGTCTTTCTCATCAATGATTTCAAACGCATCTCTATTTAGATTCTTTTCCATACAAAGTTTGTCAATTCTTTCTTTGTCTCCAACAAGAGTTACGAGTGCAATTTTTTCAATAGCAGCCTTATGGCATGCTTCAATTGTGTTTTCGTCGTGGCCTGCTGCGACAACAACTTTTTTGGGAGCGCTCCCTTTAAGGTTATCAATAAGTTCATCAAGGTTTGTTATTGGTTTCATTTTATCCTCCATCAGTAAATTTTTGGTTCTTCCTTACCGCTTAGAACTCTTAACACACCTTTCATAAGTGCCACCATCTCATTTTCACCGGCATAAACTGTTACTCCACAATTCATCGGGGAAACATATTTTTTGATTTTTTCTGTAAGAAGTTTCGACCTTGCCATACCTCCAGTCAGTATTACCTGGTCAATGTGTTCGCCATCAAAAGCGGGAATTCTTGAAGTAATCTCTTTTGAAATCTGATAAGCCATCGCCTCAAAAGCATTTTCTGCCTCTTTATCTCCCTCAGCAATTCTTTTTTCAATTTCTCTCAAATCTGAGGTTCCGAGGAGGCTTATCATACCTCCTCTGCCTTTGTTAAGAAGTTTAATTTCCTGTTTTGTATATTTACCGGAGAAACAGAGATTAATCAAATCACCGACAGGAAGAGTTCCAGACCTTTCAGGGCTGAAAGGACCTTCTCCGTCAAGTGCGTTGTTAACATCTATATATCTTCCCTTCTTGTGAGCACCAACTGAGATTCCCCCTCCCATATGACAGACTACAAGATTAAGTTTTTCATAGAAAGTTTCATTTTCTTCGGCATACCTTCGAGCACTTGCAATCTGGTTCAGGACATGGCTTATGGATTTTCTCCTTATTTCCTTTACTCCTGTGATCTTTACTCTTTCTGGAAGTTCGTCTACAACGACAGGGTCCACTATGAAACATTTGACATTTGTCCCTTCGCAAAGTTCACGGGCTATTATCGCACCAAGGTTTGAAGCGTGCTCACCATTTTTTGCCTCTTTAAGATGTTCTATCATTCTATCGTTAATTTCGTAGGTTCCACTTTTCATAGGGTCAAGAAGTCCACCCCTTGCAGCTATTCCGTCAAGCTCTTCAACATTTAAGCAGTGCTCCTCAAGAGTCTTTAAAATTACATTCTTCCTGAAAGTTCCCTGTTCAACAAGGGGCTTCCCGGCAAAAGGCTTGAGATCTTCAGCACTGTGTGAGATTTCTTTAACCCATTTTTCGTTCTCTCCTTCGTAAAAAGCGATCTTTGTTGATGTGGATCCAGGGTTGATTGAGAGAATTTTGTATCTTTTGAAGAACCTGTCATTTTGAGTTTCAGCACATTCCCCGGATTGACACTGTCTTAAAAGGTTTGCCTTGACGCTTAGAACAACATCTTTAGTTGAGCAGTCCATAGCAAGATCAATAATACGGTATCCTGCCCCGTAAATTGCAGTAAGTTTCTTTGCTTCAGGGAATCTTGCAGAATAAAAATGGTAAAGAAAATTCCCCAGTTCAAGATTGGGGGCGATAATCACATTAAACTGTCCAACGAGATTTTCTACATCATTATCATTTTTAAAATAATTTTTTGCTGACTGTTTTGAAAGAATTGTACTGATTTTTGCCTCACCAACGATTTTTATAGATTCATACTTTTGATTCATTTTTGTTTTTTCTAAAATCAACCTGGGGGCAATTTTGAGAGCCTCTCTAACAAGTTCTACAGAAGGTCCCTCATCTGAGCCCTTGCAAGAATAGGAGACTATACAGGTGTTTATCTGAGGTAGAATTGATTGAGGAATGAGGTCTCTTGCAATTACACTTGTTTCTACAGCAACTTCTGCAAGTGCTTCTTTAGTCATAGAAGTATTTATTCCAACATCTCCAAAAACTGCAATTTTGTAAGGAAAAACTGCTTCATCACATTCTTCAGAAAAAAAGAACAATCCCGCCTCACAGGGGATATCGTGGGTTTTAAGATTTTTGAGCGCTGGCCTTAAAAATTTAACTGGCTCGGTTGATGCTCCTCCAACAACCATGTTGGCGTATCCACCTTTAACAAGGAAAATTCCCAATAGTGAAGGGTCTTTTAATTTTTCAATTGCTTTTTCTTTGTTCCCTTTGAAATCTTTTTCCGTTTGAATTAAAAATGTGCTGAGTTCCTCTTGAAGATCCTTCATTTCTGTAATATCACAGAAAGCACATTGAGAAAGCATAAATTTTACCCTTGATTCGTCTATGTGGGGAAGCTGTTTTTCAAAAATCCTTTTTACTTCTCCCCGTTTTTTCAGCAGGACCGGGCGGCAGAAGCGTGTCAAAAAGCAGACAGCCTCCAGTATTCGCGGGTCTTCAGCTTCTGTAAATACAATAACTGGCCTGCTTTTTTGAATTTTTGTTAATTCATTTTCAATGCTTTTTTCAATGCCGAACATAACATCCTCCGTCCAAAAGCTCCCCTTTTGAGTTTCTAATTTACCACAAAGAACGACTAAATTAAAGGGATATCTTGACAAAATTTCTTTAAATGTTTTAATAGGAGTCTGGAGGTCACTTGAAATCCAAAGAGGATTGCAGAAAATTTTTTGAAAAAATTTCAGAATTCATAGACGGGGAACTTGATGCTAAAGAGAGAACTATCATTGAAGAACACATAAAAGAGTGCGAACCCTGTCTTAAGTATGTAGATTCTATTAAAAAAGTGAAAGAGTGTCTTAAGTTAGAAAATGAGAACTGCTCTGAACAAGGCGAAATTATAAAAAAGTGTCTTAAAAAATTTCTTTCTCAAAAATAAAATGAATGAAAACAATACCGAACCTGAAATGGGGCTAAATCCGCGAAACGGATTTTCAGCCATATTTCTCTCTTCCTCCTCTATGCTGCTTTTTGCGTATTTCGCAGAAGAAAAGAGTTCACCTTTCTTATTTGAAACATTTTGTGTTTTTATTCCTGCTTTTCTTGTCCTTTTATTTAAGAGATGTTTTCGAAATATATTTTTTCCTTTATTTGTGGAAAAGAAAAAAATAAAGTTTTCTCTCTTTTTTTTCTTTTTTTCATTTATATTTGGTTTTTCAACAGCAAATATAATGGCTAAAATTTTTGACATAAGTGAAATAATAAATGAATATGAAAAAACAATTTTGCAATACAACATTATTTACCAGATTGTTTTGTTCGCGGTTTTTCCAGCGCTTTTTGAAGAGATTCTTTTCAGGGGAGTAATCTTAAAATCTTTTTCGAAGTATGGAAAGAGTTTCAGTTTTCTTCTTACTTCAATACTTTTTGCAGTGTTCCACGGTTCTTACGAGTTTTTTCTTCCAATCTACATTATGAGTGCCTTTCTAACAATTGTTGGGTTATTCAGGGGAGGACTTTTGCTTGCAATATTTTTCCATTTCCTCTTCAATTTTTTAAATCTAATAGCAATGAACTATCTGCAAAATGAAATGGACATCTGGATAACTTCAGCAATGTTTTTTGTTTCAGCCCCTTTTTATCTATTTTTATTTTTTAAAGGGCTCAAAGATGCTTAAGAGAAGATATAACATTCTATCGTGGGCATTTTACGATTTTGCCAATTCACCTTACTCTACAGTTATGACTACACTTATTTTCCCGATTTTCTTTATGGAAAAAATAGTGTCGGGAAAGTGGGCATTCTTATTCTGGGCTTTGCTTTATGGAGGTGGCGAAATTATCTCCGCTCTTCTTTCTCCACCATTAGGAGCAATGAGCGATATTTTAGGAAGAAAGAAAAGATTTCTTATGGTTTTTGCTCTTATATCAATTATGGGAACATATTTCTGTTCAACTCTTAAAGAGGGAGAACTTCTCTATGCAGTAATCTTTTTCTCTATGGCTCAAATCGGTTTTTCGCTTTCAAATGTATTTTATAATTCTCTTTTAAAGGATATTTCGGAAACAAAAAACAGGGAGACAATTTCAGGTTTCGGATGGGGAATGGGCTACATAGGCGGTATGCTTTTTATGCTACTAATTCTTTTTATGATGGATTTGAAGTCATCATTTTTCGAGAAAAAAACTATTGTAATAAATTCACTCTGGTTTTTTTTCTTTTCAATTCCAGTTTTCTTTTTCTTTGAAAAGAATGTCCCTTCTCCAAAAGATTTTGTATTAAGGGAAAGTTACAATGAAGTTTTTAAAACTTTAAAATCAATTAAGGAAAAAAAAGACCTTCTTTACTTTATGATATCGGCATTTTTCTTTAACGACGCAGTCAATTCTGCTATTCTATTTGGTGGAATTTTTCTAAAGAATGGTTTTGGTTTTAACTTCGAGAAGCTTTTCGTCTCTTTCATTTTGTTTAATTTCATTGCTGCCATCGGTGCCTTCATTCTGGGAACTGTTGCCGACAAAATAACCTCGAAAAGAGCCCTTTTTCTTTTTGTTTTCCTTTGGTTTTTTGCAATAATACTAATACCCTTTGTAAAAAATTCTATTTTTCTCGTCTTTATAGCCTCACTTGTCGGAATTCTTATAGGCTCTACCCAGACCGTTTTGAGAGGATATCTTTCCAAACTTGCCCCAGAAAATTCGCAGGGAGAATGGTTTGGATTTTACTCGCTTATGGGTAAGGCGGCTTCGCTTTTTGGGCCGCTTCTTTTTGGAATTTTTCGCGGTATTACTGACAACATTAAACTTTCGGCACTTTCGCTTCTACCACTTTTTTTCCTTGCTGCCTTATTCTTGAGGAAAGTTGAGAAAAAATAGTGCAGAGTTTAATAGTTCGAAAGGTTTAAGGACAATAAAAAAGAAAATTCTATTCTGTTTTGAACATAGCTTTTGCGAAAAAATTCAAACCCTAACTTCGCCAAAGTTAAGTAATATGTAAATCAAGGATTTCTATCAATTGCCCTGTTTGTTTGGGTATTTTTAAATTAAGGCACTGGAAATAAAAGCACATCTGGAACACTATATTTACTGTTCTTTTTCTATTAAGAGACAATAAATTATGATAATTTCCTCTCTTAAACTAATTAGAAATGTCCTCTAAAATGAAAGTTCAGGTATTGCCAATGGAAAAGATGCTGGTGCTGTTTCTCTCAAAAAAGCAGTCATTGCAAGCAGACGTAACCTGTCATTGCGAGTGCTCCTTCGTAGCCTCCGCTTACGAAGCAATCTCCCACGTTTTAGTTTAATACGAATTTGATATCCGTCATTTATGAATTTGTAGGTGATACCTATCCTCGCCCAAGTGGAATATGTATCCCAGCCTACGGTCGGAGTTGATTTGCCTACTGTTGATGTCAAATTGGTATAAAATTTAATGGAAATAGCGTACCAACGGAGACTTTACCAGAGTATTTTATTTATTTTCTTACCTCTTCCCCAGTTTAAAATATTATAAAGCCCTATTACTTAATCAATGAAAAGTTAGGGGTTAACTTTTTAGAAATGAAATTTCAATTCAGGAATTTTACTTAAAACTATCTGAGCAGTTTAACCTTAATATTACAACTGCTATTTTCCTGCTTTTCCCTGTTTTGCAACTTTTTCCTGAGCCGCCTTTAATTTTTCTTCATCTGCAAGATAGTGATGCTTGATTGGTTTAAGGTTCCGGTCAAGTTCATACACAAGTGGTATTCCTGTTGGAATGTTCAGAGCAACAATATCTTCTTCAGACATTTCATCGAGGTATTTTATAAGTGCCCTTAGTGAATTTCCGTGAGCAGAAATCAAAACCCTTTTCCCTGATAAAATTGCTGGTGCGATTGTGTCGTGCCATAGAGGAAGAAATCTTGCAACCGTGTCTTTTAAGCTTTCTGAGCTCGGGTGTTCTCCTTTTTTAAGTTCCCTGTATCTCACATCATGTATCGGATGTCTCGGGTCATTTAATTCAAGAGGTGGAGGCGCAGTGGAGTAACTCCTTCTCCATATTTTCACCTGCTCCTCGCCATATTTCTGAGCCATTTCAGATTTGTTAAGCCCCTGAAGAGCCCCATAATGCCTTTCATTCAGCCTCCACGATTTCACTTCTTCTATCCACATCTGGTCAAGTTCCTCAAGGACAATCCACAATGTTCTTATTGCTCTTTTTAAAAATGATGTGTACGCTATGTCAAAAATGTAGTTCTCTTTCTTCAAAATTGCCCCCGCTTCTTTCGCTTCTTTTATACCTTCTTCGGATAGATCAACATCTGTCCATCCGGTGAACCTGTTTTCTTTATTCCAGACGCTCTCTCCGTGTCTTAGCAAAACAAGTTTATACATTTTTTCCTCCTTTTTTGTTTTTAGAAAATCAAATCCTTTTTTAAGTCGCCTTATAGATTTTTCTTTTCCCATTGCATAAAAAACATCAAATATTGAAGGGCTTTCACTTTTACCCAGAAGGAAAAGTCTTGATGGATGAATGAGATCTTTTGCTTTAATTCCTTTTCTTTCTGCAAACTCTCTTAAAACTTCTTCTATTTTGTTCTGCTTCCACTCATCCACTTTTTCAAGTTCCAGAATGAATTCGCTGAAGTAATCAGAGTTTAAATTCAAATCAATTTTAGAAATCGCTTTTTCATCGTAATTTAGATCTTCTTCAACAAAAGGCTTCAAATTGTTTGAAAGGTCAACGAGGGTTTTACTCCTTGTTCTCATTACAGTAATTGCCCTGTCTTCTGGAAAAGGCAAATTTTTTATAAACAATTTCATTTCTTTCTTCAATTCATTTAAGTTCATTTCTGATATCAACTTTCCATTGAGAAATAGAAGTTTTTCATAATCAAAGACAGAGGCTGATTTTTTTATTTTGTCAAGCTCAAATCTATTTATAATCTCTTCCTTTGAAATGCATTTTTCCACATCAAGATTTGTTCCCAAGGAGGCGAGAAAATTGAAAAGTGCAAGTGAACAGATTCCCTCATCTTTGAATGATAATACAGATGTAGTGCCATGCCTTTTTGACAACTTTTTTCTGTCTTTTCCCAATATCAATGGCAAATGACCAAAAAATGGAGGCTCTATATCGAGACCTTTATAAATTGCTATCTGCTTTGGAGTATTGGAAATGTGGTCTTCTCCCCTTATAACATGCGTAATTCCCAAGGTGTAATCATCTACCACGACGGAAAGGTTGTAGGTAGGAGTCTCATCACTTCTTAAAATTACAAAATCCTCAATTTGAGAAGAATCAAAAGAAATGTTACCTTTTACAAAATCTTTCCATTCGATTTTACCCTCAGGAATTTTGCACCTGAGAACAAAAGGTTCACCCCTTTCTGCTCTTCTTTTTGATTCTTCCAAAGAAATAGTTCTGCATTTTCTGTCATACTTCCATTCAGAAACATTTTCAAGTTTTTTTCTTCTCTCCTCAATTTCCTCTTTTGAGCAGAAACATCTATAAGCGCAATTTCTTTCGAGCAATTTGTTTGCAAACTCCTTGTGGAGATTTTTTCTTTGAGACTGAAAGAAAGGTCCCTCATCCCATTCTATACCAAGCCAGGAAAGCCCCTCAAGTATCACTTCTGTCATTTCCATAGTTGAGCGGTTTTCATCAGTATCCTCTATTCTGAGGACAAATTTGCCGTTAGACTTCTTAGCAAAAAGATAGTTTATTAGAGCGGTTCTTGCTCCTCCTATATGGAGATAGCCGGTTGGCGAAGGAGCAAATCTGACCTTAATCATAAATCCTCCAGAATAGATTATAACAAAACCATAAAATCAAGTCATTGAAAACTCCACTGCTCTCTAAGATAATTTGAAAGCTGAAACAGAATCACAAAAAATGGAGTGTTTTCAAAGTGATTCGAGAATCGCCATTAAGAAAAATGGCTTATAGAAGAGAGAACCACCCTCTCTTGCGGGACAAGCCACCCCTTAAGAGGGGAATTCTTGCGAATGGAATAAGGAAGACTGCTTCGTTCTCTGATTCCTCGAAGTAGGAGTTGCAGTAACAGGTTTTCTATGTGGAAGATTACTTCGCAAGATGAGGCTACGAAGGAGCACTCGCAATGACTGGGTTAAATTGCAAAGAGGGAGATTGCTTCGGGGGATGAGGCTATGAAGATGCGCTCGCAATGACTGGGTTGTTTTTTTATGTTATGGAATTCTACCGAATATTTCATTTTAATTCGATTTGTGGTAAATTATAAACGCAAGGAGGATTTTTTGGAAGAGTATATCGTTTACTGCTGGAACTGTCTGGGTGAATACGATGCTCTTTCTGCTGTCTGGTGTTCCTGCAATCCCACTCATCCAACGAAGGTCTGTCCATTTTGTCTCCAGTGTTTCTGTTCAGCCCCGAAGGACTACAAAGACAAATTTTTCAAAAATGCGCCCAAAGAACTTATTGAAGATTTTGAAATGTTTTCTCAATCACGGGGACCTCTCGGAGAATCGCTTGTAAGAGCAAAAGCAATAACTGCAGACCAATTGCTTCTGGCACTTAAACACCAAAAATCCACCGGAAGAAAACTGGGAGAAGCGCTTGTTGAATTAGGTTTTATAGATCAGGAGACATTGAGTTACTTTTTATCACAGCAGAAAAGTGTTATGCAGATGTCACTTAAAGACCTTGAAGTTGATCCTATGCTTCTAACATCAATAGGAGCCGATTACTGCTATGAAAAAGCGATACTTCCAGTCAATAGAGAGTCTCTTTCTCAAAAGGAAATTCTTACTCTCGCAATGGCTCAACCCTCTGACGGTGAAACGATAGACTATGTCCAGAATGTTTCGGGATGTCAGGTTGTGCCTGTTCAAAGCAAAAAAGAGGAAATTCTTGCCTTTTTAATGCCCTTTATTTCGACTAAAAGTTCAGAATCACTAAATGATTCAGTCAAGAAGGAGATTACGCAGCACGGTCTTTCTGTTATAAGGAAAGCTCTTGCCAGAGGGGCAAGCGACCTTTATATTGAACCGCTTGAAAATGAAATATCGGTTCAGATAAGAATTGACGGGATTCTATACAAAACCTCTCCTCTTCCAAAGGACATTCAGAGTCTTCTTATTCACGAGATGAAGCTTCTTCTCAAGCTTGATCCCTTTTTGAAAGATATGCCTCAGGAGAGTAGAGTTGTTATGAAAAGTGGTGAACAGAAATACGATGTGATTGCGCACAGTCTTCCCGCAAGATACGGAGAAAACATTACGCTAAAAATAATCAACAGGGCTACTTTCCTGAAGAGTTATGAACAACTTGGCTTGAAACCTGAAGAAATACTTCTTTTAAGAAGTATCCTTTCAGCAAATACAGGGCTTGTTGTAATAAGTGCCCCTGTCCTTCATGGAATGACAACCACTATTTATTCAATGATGAATGAAATGGCTCAGGAGGGTTCAAGAAGGGTTGTCAGCCTCGAATATCAAAGTGTCTGTCCGGTTCCGCAGGTTACTCAAATCTCCTTAGGTATGAAAGAAAATGCTGAGACAACCGCAACTGCCTTAAAGGCTCTTTCCACAATACAGCCGGAAGTGTGTGTTTTTGCAGATTCGATAGACACACAATATCTTGCCAGAGAGGTTTTTAAACTCGCTCAAAGTTTTCTTGTCGTTGTGGGTCTTGAGGCGAGAAATTCAATTGAAGCCCTCGATAAATTTGTTGAATTGGGGGTTTCGCCTGCTGATATTATGGGTCAGGTTACACTGGTCTTAAATCAAAGATTGATAAGAAAGATCTGTCCCGATTGCAAACAGGTTGGTTCCCTGTCCGAACGCTCTCTCTATTTAATGGGCTTAACTCCTCAGGAGGCAAAGGGAGTGGAAAAAGTTTGTCAGGGAGAGGGGTGTCAAAACTGCTCCAATCTCGGATACAGAGGAAGGATAGCAATATACGAACTGTTAACATTTTCTCCCGAATTTAAGAAAATGTTCATCAAGAACCCCAAAGATAAAAATCTGGAGAAGGAGGCAATCAAAAGCGGCTTGAAAACCTTGAGACACAAGGCACTTGATGCAGTTAAAGAAGGAATTACCACCCTTGAGGAGTTTCAAAAAGGCAATTTCTGAAAATGAAACTTCTTCTTTTTGACATAGACGGAACACTTTTGAAGCCTTTGGGCGTAGGGAAAAGGGCATTTATGAAATCTTTTGAAAAAAGATTTGGAAATATAACAAATATTCCTGATTTTGCTTATGATGGGCTTCTTGATATTGAGATTGTCAACAAATGTCTTGAGTTGCTTGGTGTTTGTATTTCGGAAGAAGAAAAGAGACTGATTATTGAGGATTATGTTGATAATCTAAAAGAAGAAATACCCAAAAGAAAGGAAGAATGGCTCTGCCCGAATGTTCCTGAAATCCTTAAAAAAGCAGAAAGAAATTTTGCACTTTCTATTGTCACGGGAAATGTCAAAGAGGCAGCTCAACTTAAACTCTCTTCCACCGGGCTTTTTCGCTACTTTCCTGCTGGTGCCTATGGTGATGATGCGGATGAAAGATGGAAACTTATAGGAATTGCAATAAGAAAATCGGAGGAGCATTATAAAGTGGCTTTTGACCTTAACAATGTATTTATGATTGGAGACTCTGTCAAAGATATTCTGGCAGCAAAAAAGAATGGTGTTAAAAGTGTATCGGTGGCTACGGGATTGATTTCTTATGAAAAACTGAAAGAGAAAGAACCTGATTATCTTTTTAAAGATTTTAGAGCCCCTCGATTTCTGGAGGAACTTGTATGAAAAAATTTTTTTCACTCTCAAAAGAAAGGCTGCAATTTTTTATTTTAATTATTGTTGTTCTTTCTGGGTGTGCAGCACCTCAAAAAAGATTTGATGAAGGTCCTTTTGAAAAAAAGGCGGAAGTTAAAGAAGAGAAGCCTAAAATAGAAGCAAAGACTGTAAAAGATATTAAGATGTTGATTGTAACAAGCCGCTTTTATGCCGAAAAGGGCAAGATGGTAATTTTTTCAAGCAAACAAAAAGATCCACAAAAGATAGAAGAGAGGTTGCTGAAGATTTTTGCAAATGCAATTTCTGCTGAGGAAATTGGTTTTTCAAGCTATAAAAAAGAGGAGATTCTGGCGCAGCTCGATAGCAGAAATGTTCCCGTTTTTATTGCAATAGACTCAAAAAATGACTCTTTGATTGTTCTTGAAATTTATTCTGTTGAAAATGGCGAAAAGGATAGTTACATAATTGATTGCCCGTTTTTAAAGGAAGAGAAAAGTTATTCGGAATTTGTAATGAATTTATCTACAGAACCAGAGAGTGCCTGCGCAAATTCAAAAAATGAAATATTTGTTACGGATGGGAAAAAAATAGTTCTTCTTGATCTTGTTGATAAAAGTGAGAAAATTGTGGAAGTATGTGAGTGCGAGAATCCACAACTTTCAAATTTTGGTGAGGGTGCCGTCCTTTTTTGCCCTTTAAGTGGTAGGGCGGCAAAATTTGAAAAGAAAAATGGAAAATGGGAAAAAAGAGAAATAAATGGTTATCCTCTTCCGGAAAGAGTTTTAAGGTTCATTTCCGTTGCAAAAGACGAAAACGGTCAGTGGGCACTTTTTGATAGAAAAGGTGATATTCTTGGTGAATTTATCAGTTTATCAAGATGCATTTTCAGAGAGACTACTGTCTTTTTTGCCCTTTCCCCCACTGGAGAATTGTGGGGTTTGAGGGGAGACCTAATTTTGCCATTATATCCGAAAGAAAAAAATTTATTTAAAAAGATAACTTCTTCAGAGGATGCCACTTATGCCCTTTCTCAAAATGGAGAATTGTACAAAGTCAATTTAGACGGGGATTTTTCAATTGCTCTCGAAGTCAGGCAGACTGATATTGAGGAAGAAATTGTTGAAATAGTAACAATTCAAAATGAACTTTTTGTGTTTGTTAAAACTGAAAACGGTTACAAACTTTACCAGATTTATCAAAACGGAGAGTGAGAAATGAAAATAAATAAAGCAGTTATACCTGCTGCCGGTCTTGGAACAAGATTTCTTCCGGCGACCAAGTCTTCTCCAAAGGAAATGCTTCCCATTATTGACAAGCCGGCGATTCAGTATGTTACTGAAGAGGCAGTACAGGCAGGCATTTTCTCAATATTGATAATTACAGGAAGAGGAAAAGAGGCGATAGAGAATTATTTTGATGTTTCTTTTGAGCTTGAAAAAATCCTCGAAGAGAGGGGCAAAGAGGAAGAACTTAAAATTGTCAAAGAAATTGCCCGGATGGCAGATGTGTTCTATGTCAGACAGAAAGAGGCGCTCGGCCTCGGCCACGCAGTCTTATGTGCTGAGAACTGGATAGGAAAAGAACCTTTTGCAGTTTTTCTCGGTGATGACATCATCTTTGCCGAAACCCCCTGTATAAAGCAGATGATGGATATTTTTGAGGAGAAAAACAAATCTATTCTTGGAGTTATGGATGTTGAAAGGGAGGATACATCAAAGTTCGGGATAATAGAGGGTAAGAAGATAGATGAATCGCTTTATGAGGTTACTGAGATTGTTGAAAAACCTGAACCCGATGAATCGCCATCCACAACTGCAGTCGTTGGAAGGTATATATTTACTCCTCGAATTATTGATGAATTAAAAAATACGGGTAAAGGATTGGGTGGGGAAATTCAACTTACTGATGCGATAAAATCCCTTTTAAAAAAGGAGAAGGTTTACGCATACAGGTTTAAAGGAAAAAGATATGATATAGGTGACAAATTCGGCTTTATTAAAGCAACTGTTGAGATCGCTCTTAAAAGAGAGGATCTTAGAAAAAAGTTTTATGAATATCTCAAAGAACTTTTAAGAAAATATTAATGAAAATTAGAATCTTTTTTTTGATGCTGCTTTTGACTCTTATTATTTTTGGCTTTGAAAGCAACACTTCTCTGATTTTTCCTCTTCCCTTTCAAACTTACTGCACATCATCATTTGGAGAATACAGGTTCAACCATTTTCACGGAGGAGTGGATTTCTCGACAAAGGGTGAAGAGGGACATCCTGTTCTTGCGGTTGGTGACGGGAGGATTTCAAGGGTTAGAAGAGAGCCTTCAGGCTACGGGAGGGTTTTGTATCTTGACCTTAATGATGGAAGGACAGCAGTTTACGGGCATTTAATAAGATTCAGCAGAACTTTTGGCATTGAAAAAAGACTTGAAGAAGAGTGCAAAAAAAGGGGAACCTCTTTTCCTAAAGATATCTATTTTTTTCCTCCGATTGAAGTTAAAAAAGGAGATGTGGTAGCATTTTCGGGGTCACTCGGAATAGGTTCACCCCATCTTCATTTTGAGATAAGAAAAGGGGAGGAACTTTGCGACCCCTTTAACGAAGGCATCTCTTTTGAAACCTATTCAACTCCTTTGATAAATTCTCTCTATTTTGTTCCAGATGAAGAGGGAGCAAAGGTCAACTCATCTCTTTTTCCAGAGAAAATTCCACTTATTAAAAAGGGAAAAGGTAACTATTTTCTTAAAGAAGATGTTTCATTAGAAGGCAGGTGTGAGATTTTTATAAATGTCTCTGATTCTATGGGATCTGATGTCTATAAAACATTTCCGGGTGAAATTCAGGGCAAAATCGATGGTAAAGAATTTTTTTACATGAACTTAAAGGGTGTTTCTTTAAAACACTATAAAAAAAGCCCATTTCTTTTTGACATTATAGATGGTGATGTTTATCTTAAGATGAAAAAATCGAAAGAGATAACTTTGAATGAAATTAGAGGAGAAGGGTGGCCCTCCTTGAAAGGAAGGCACAATCTCGAAATAACAGTAAAAAACAGGGGTGGTAAGAGTGCTACACTAAGGGGGGTTTTAGATTTTTCCGAAAAAAAAGGTGAGTTAAAAGAAGAAATTCCTTTTTCAATATATAAAATAATTAAAACTGCTATCTATAGAAACGGAGTTGGCATCACATTCATTCCACTTAATAAAAACGATTCCTCAGAAATTCTAATAAATCACCAGAAAGTTTCTTTTTATATTTCTAATAGAGGTCAAAGATTTGAAGTCTTAATTCCAGAGAGTTTACTCATAAAAGGTTCTCAGGAAATAACAATTGGCAAAAATAAGCTTGATGGGCTCTTTTGCAAAGGTGATAGTGAGATCATTTCAAACAATTTTTCAGTTAAATTGCCTTTAGATGTTCTTGCAAAAATAGAGAGTAATTCAGATTCTATTTCGATAGATGTATCACCGGAGGGTATGAAGCCTTTTATCATTCTCTCAGCACATAAGAGAGAAAGTTTTAAAGAGGCTATCTATGCAGGGAACTATTTCTTTTCTTACCTTAACGCTAAACCGAAAAATCTTTTCAAAGCTAAAACTTACAAAATTTTCAAAGATGATAAACCTCCACTCTTCAGCGGTGTTTCAGTGAGGACAATTCCAAATATTTTTGAAAAAGAGTTGAGAATTGATATAAAAGACAATCTTTCAGGAGTGGATGTAAGCTCAATAAAACTATTCGTTGACGGAGAGGCTGTCTATCCAGATTGGGATGGGGAGGCTTCCTCGATAAGAGTTGACCTGACAGGTCTTGCCAGAGGGGAACATTCTGTTTCTGCTTCTGTAAAGGACAAAATGGGAAACATGTCATCTCTTCCAGAAACAAAATTTTTTCTGTAAAATTAAACTCGAGGAGAGTTGCTATGAAATATACACTTGATGTGACAATTGAAAAACTTCTTCATTCACTTCAGGAGCTTATTATATTCAGAAGAAAGTTTGAAAGTGAAAATGCTGAAAATGAAACCACCGAACTTGCAATACTCGGGGACATAATAGTTGATCTTGCAGAAGGAATTGGGCATTACCTTAGCCACCCCGACCCAAAGCATTTTGCCAGAGAGATTTCGGAGTGCCGCTTTACCTCAGATATTGCAAAAATATTCAACAAGTATGGTTTTAATCAGTTTCTCTGTCCTCCCTACTTCTCAAACAATGATATTGAAAAACTTTCACTTAAGTAGGGATTGTGCTAAAATTCCCCTTTTGTGGAGGAATTTTTATGGCGACTGAGGAAGGCAATAAAAGGTCGAGCAATTTCATAAGAGAAATAGTTAAAAGGGATCTCGAGGAGGGGAGAGTAAAAGAGGTTGTAACAAGGTTCCCTCCAGAGCCAAACGGCTATCTACACATCGGACATGCAAAGGCAATTACCATTGATTTCGGCCTCGCAAAAGAGTTTGGGGGAAGGTGTCATCTGAGGTTTGATGACACAAATCCTTCAAAAGAGGAGCAGGAGTATGTGGATTCAATAATGGAAGATATCAGATGGCTCGGATGGGAGTGGAAAAACTATATATATTTTGCGAGTGACTATTTTGAAAAACTTTACGAATGGGCAATCTATCTTATAAAGCAGGGGAAAGCATTTGTGTGTGATCTTTCTTCAGAAGAATTAAGAAGTTACAGGGGGACTCTTACTGAGCCGGGAAAAGAAAGTCCTTACAGAAACAGGAGCGTTGAAGAGAACCTCAACCTTTTTGAAAGGATGGAGAACGGGGAATTTCCAGATGGTTCAAAAACCTTGAGAGCTAAGATAGATATGTCGCACCCAAATATAAACATGAGAGACCCGGTAATGTACAGGATTTTAAGGGCGACCCACCACAGGACAGGCGATAAATGGTGTATTTATCCGACTTATGATTACGCACACGGGCAGTCAGATGCTATTGAAGGGATTACCCACTCTATTTGCACGCTTGAATTTGAAGACCACAGACCCCTTTATGAGTGGTTTGTTGATAACCTTCCTGTTGAGAAAAAACCTCATCAATACGAGTTTGCACGACTAAACCTTACCTACACAGTTTTGTCAAAAAGAAAACTACTCTCGCTTGTCCAGAAAGGGATAGTCTCCGGCTGGGATGACCCGAGGATGCCCACCATAGCGGGGTTGAGAAGAAGGGGATACACTCCTGAAGCAATCAGGAATTTCTGCGAAGCGATTGGAGTTGCAAAGGCAAACAGCACTGTAGATCTTGCTTTTCTCGAAGAATGCTTGAGAGACGATCTCAACAAAAAAGCTCAGAGAAGAATGGCTGTTTTAAAACCTTTAAAAGTTACCATAGAAAATTATCCTGAAGGAGAAAGCGAAGAACTTGAAGTTTCAAACAATCCTGAAGATCCTTTAAGTGGCAAAAGAAAGGTGAAATTTTCCAGGAACATTTACATTGAGAAAGACGATTTTATGGTTGAACCCCCACCGAAATTTTTCCGTCTTGCTCCTCAAAGAGAAGTCAGGCTCAGAAACGCTTACTATTTGACCTGCACTGGTTTCAAAACAGATGAGAAGGGTGAAGTAATTGAAGTAATTGGAAAAATAGATCCCGGGACGCGTGGTGGCTGGTCTCCAGATGGAAGGTCTCCTAAAGTTACTCTTCACTGGGTAAATTGTGAAGATTGTTTTGAGGCAGAAGTAAGGCTCTATGACAGACTTTTTTTGAAAGAAAATCCAGACGATGTGGAGGAGGGGAAAGACTTCCTTTCAAATTTAAACCCTGATTCTCTAAAAGTTTTAAAAGGGTGCAAACTGGAACCTTCCTTGAAAAATGCGAAAATAGGAGAGATATACCAATTTGAGAGAGTTGGCTATTTTACGCTTGACAGTGATTCCGATAAAGGCAACTTAATTTTTAATAGAACAGTCACTTTGAAAGATAGCTGGGCAAAAATTCAAAAGAAAAGATAAAATTTTACTTAAATTTGGTCCTAAAAAATTCAATTTTTATTTTTTTTGGTGAGGTATGTAACTATAAGATAATAAAGGAAATAGGTTAATTGAATATCTCTATTGCAAAAAAATTTTTTAAGCCATTTTTAGGGTCTTGACAAAATGATTTTAAAGAGTGTATATTATGCTTTGAGGGAGGCTAATGCCCTTTGATATATAAAGTGAGTTTGGAAAAATTTTTTTTAGAAGGAGGTGCTTAATGAGGAAACAGAAGCACATGTTCGCTGTTTTTGTGGCCCTCGCTGCACTTCTCCTGTCACTTGGTGTCTTTGCGGGAAATCCGCAGGACAACGAGCCCTCTTTATCGGGTGATTCTGGTTCTGAGGTACAGAACCAGGAGCCCAAGAAAATGTGGGGGCAGGATGATGTTTGGGTTCCGAGAGACCCATCTCAGACCTGGTGGCCCTTCAAGGAGAAGATCAGCGACATCACTTTAACCGCTCCTCGCATAGAAGATATGCGGGACGACCAGATTCTCATTCCGGGCGTGATCCTTATTGACACACGCAATGAAGCGGTGTCAATTTCTGGACTGCCAGAGGAACTACTGCTCAAGCAGGGAGAGCAGCTGGGACAGGAAAAGGGTTATTACCTTGTAAAGATTAAAGGAACGACAAGGTCTGACAACGAAGTCAACGCCCTTCGGGATGCCGGCGCAATTTTAGGTGAGTATGTCCCTGTAAACACCTACATTGCGATGATTCCCTCAAACAAAGTGGGAGAAGTAAAGAATCTTCCCTTTGTGACATTTGTGGGAGATTATCATCCAGCCTACAAGATCAGCCCTCAAATCGGAAAAGTGCCTGTTCCTATGGAAGAACTTGAAAGAAAAGATTGGCCATTTGAACTCACTCTCCATTATGGGGCTGATGTCAAAGAAGTTCTTGACGATCTTGCTGTATTGGGAATTTACCCTGCAGATGAGGACATCGTAATCAATCCCATTGACAAAAACCTTGTAACGATTTTCGTAAGAACAACACCTGATGCGATTCCGCTTCTTGCGAAAATTCAAGGTATCAAAACCGTTGGTGAAAAAGGATTTGTAAAACTTCTCGCTTCAAGTACGGAGCCACACTGGCCTCCTATGGTTCTTCAAAACAATGGAAGCTATACAACAAATACTTCAACCGGCTGGAAACTCTGGAACATAGGGCTTAAAGGTGATGCAAGCGGAACAGCCCAGATTGTTACCGTGATGGACTCCGGTCTTTCGATGATTACCTATCAGTTTGCCCAGAGCACAACAACAAAAGGAACCGCCGGCTCTTCCCACCGTAAGGTTGTGGCTTACAATTCTTATGGAGGTGACCTCTGCGTCTGCAATTATAACGATACCAATGATGGAGGGCACGGAACATGGACCTCTGCGGCTGCTGTTGGTGGAATCTCCAATATGACAACAAACCCCGACACAACGCACACACCAAATACCTATTACGACACTGGAATAGCCCCCAACGCAAAGGTTAACTTTCAGGACATCAACACAGGAAGTGGAACCTCCTGCGCTGCAGGTGTTACTCCCCCATCGGACCTCTCCGCTTCAATTTCAAGCGCAATTAGTTATGGTTCCTACATTCAAAACCACTCATGGGGAGGAAGCAATACTTACGATAGCCGTGCATCAAGCATAGACACTTCACTCTATAACAATAGAGGGATGGTTGTTACTGTGGCTGCAGGAAACGGTGGTGCCGCGGGAACAGGAACTTTAGGTTCCCCTGGAACTTCTAAAAACTGCATCACAGTTGGAGGAGTTGCTCCTCCACAGCCCGATAGACTTTTTGAGGATTGCTCCTGGGATGGAACAGCCACCTGCGCCTCGACCGATAATGGTTCTTCAAGAGGTCCTGTAACAGGCGCAACTTCAAGGTATAAGCCCGATATCTGCGCTTATATGTTCAATTACACGACTTTGGGTAATGAGACTTACTGGGCGGGAATGAACCCACTTTCGGACTGCCGTGACACGGCAAGTTCTCCATCCTGGAACTGGACCAACTCTTACGGAATCGGTGGAACATCACTTGCTGCTCCGCAGGTTGCTGGAGCAGCCGCTCTTGTAAGAGATTACTTTATGGCGGGTTATTATCCAACAGGAGTGAAAACATCCGGAAACGCTCTTACCCCTGCAGGAACTCTCGTTAAAGCGGTAATCCTTGCCTCAGGTGAACCACTCGGAACGCAGGCTTATCCTTCGACATCCTGCACAGGATGCAACGCAATTCTGGCAAGACCAAGCAATGATCAGGGATATGGAAGGATGAACCTTCCTGCCGCATTGAGATTGGGCGGCTCAGACACAAAGTATCTCTGGGTTCAAAATGATATTGCAATTACAGCCGGACAAACCCATAACTACTATTACACAATAAACAGCAACTCTGCAGGGCTCAGGGTAATGCTTGTATGGTATGACACTGGAAGCGGCGTTACCCTTTCCAATAATATGGATCTCACCGTCAATGTCGCCGGCACCACCTATCTCGGTAATGTCTTTTCAGGTGGATACAGTACGACTGGCGGAACAGCAGATGCCTCCAACCCGCAGGAAGGAGTATTTCTAACTTCCGCACAGATGCCTTCAAGTGGGACGATTACCGTTTCTGTTTATGGTGCAAGTTTAACCGGTACAAACTACTATTCACTTGCGGTAATTGGTGATACTACCGATAACAACTCAAATCCCTCAATCACTCTCGACAAGGGCTACTATTTCTGCGATGACACGATTAATGCAACCATAATCTGCCCAAGCGGAACGCCAACAAATGCCCGCTACCATTCATCAACCGGTGCAGACCTTCCCGCGACAATTTCAGGGACGGGTCCCACTTATACTGTATCGCCGGTGACGACGACTCAACTCGGTGCAACAGACGGGGCAACTGTCTGGGCAACATTTATGGTTGATACAACAACATACACATCAGCCAGTTCAACTGTTGATTGCACTCCAACTATCACAATTGAAAGCGTCAAAGAAATATCCGGCGGATGCGACGGCGATATATTCGTTGATAGGGGAGAAACGGTCAATGTTTATGTGGCTTTAAAGAACAATATGAATTATGCCCTTGATATGCCATTTTATGCTGACCTCGTTGTTGACCCTTCACATCCCGATCCAAATGTAACGATAGTTGACGGAACTGCTCTCTATCCTGAACTTGGCCCCGGTGCATACGCCTATCCAGATTCTCCTTTCTCAATCAGGTATACCGGTAACACAACAGGACCAATTACACTCTATTTCCTCATTCAGAATATAAGGTCTTACGACGGAATGTGGACATACAATTCCTCAGCAACTCCTCTAACATTCACCTTAACTGCCGATGCAAACTATGTAGCGACTACCACCTACGTTAACGAAGGATTTAATGGGACAACATTCCCGCCTACTAACTGGGTAAATACCTTAATTATTGGGAGCACTTCCTGGTCCCGTTATACAACAGGGTCATTACCCACCTGTAATGTTTATGAAGGAGCGGGTATGGCTGGGTATGACAACTGGTATGAACCCGCAGGGGGTCAGGCACGTCTTGCTACTCCAGTATTCTCCCTGGCAGGTGCCACTCTTCCAATGGTGAGCTTCTACTATTATAACCACACTGGTTACTCGCAATACGACGATACTGTTGACATTGTTGTTTCAACAGATGGCGGGACAAGTTATGGAAACAGCATTTATAAACTTCACAGAACAGAAAAGGCAACAGGATGGAATAATTACATAATAGATTTAAGCACCTACATCGGGCAGACGAATGTAAGGGTTGGATTCCTTGCTACCAGCGGATACGGATACAGAAGTTTCATTGATCTGGTAAATGTTGCCAATTACACCATGCAGGATGATACCCAGAACTGTTCAGGAACACCAAATCTTACGCTTAATCGGTACCATTACGATTTTAACGACGCTCTTTGCAACAACTGGCCTGGTTATTCACCGCAGTGGGGCTGGTCAGTCGATCCAGGATGGTCTATTGACGCAGGTGAATCTGGTCCCTGGACACTCTATATTGGTAACAGCGGCAATGAGCACGCCTACAATGTTACAGGTACTCTAAGCTGTCCCTCCTGTCCTTCAGGTGTTACAATTTGTAAAAACACCGCCTCATATGGAACAATTCCTTATGGAACAGGGTATGCATGGGGACCTGGTGCTGACACATTTGAAATAGCGATTGGAACAGGTGTCACTGCCCATCAGGATCTGCCTTTTGTCGTTCATCTTGTTGGAGATAATGTCGATACCACATTAACGCTTCCTACCAGCCATGATGCTGTCTTTAGTGCCCAAACGGGTACTCCAATTAGAAAAGAAAGCACAAACAATACGAGAGGTGAAGCTTATGCAGACCACTTTACAACTGCCCCTGGTACTGCAGGTTCAGGTGGAAGAGTGGGATTTTCAACCGCATGGACAGCACAGAACGCAACAAGAACTAACTCATACAGTTCTGACGGTGACGGTTATTGTTGTAGATTGCTTGTAAGAAAGAATTCAACCGGCTACATCAGAAAAGTGTGGGGAACAGGTATTGCTTCAACCGTTCCTGCAAACTGCGATGTGTTGCTCTATTTTGATCTGTGGCTTCAGGGGAATACAAGTGGAAGTTTTGCAGTTCAATACACAACTAATGGAACAACATGGGCAAATTTATGGTCAAATTCAAACCTTAATTCAGCAAATCAGTATTACATTTACTGGTCACTTAGCCAGGTTTTTGTTTCGCAACTTGGAGTAACAGATCTCGAGGGTGTGGTCTGGAACAATCCCAATTTTGGCATTGGGTTTGCAACTTTAACAGGCGGCACCACTAATACTTATGACTATATTGACAATTTCTACCTCTTTTATTACAACTATGAAAATCTCTCAACATCCTGCTCAGGAAGCTGTCTCGGACCAGCAGGAACGCCAACGATTCTCAACATTGCCGATGAAGACCCGTGTGCCCAGAGTGGTATCAGAATCTATTTTGATGGTGCAGCAGGAGCTTCAAGTTACAACCTTGTCAGGGACGGAACTGTCGTAGTAACAGGTTACACAACTGGAACTCTTTACAATCCTGGAGACAGCAACAGTCACAATTATGTAATAAGGGCTGTCAACAGTTACGGTACGAACGATTCTACAGCATCTCCATTTACTGATGCATCCCAGGCGATTACACCAACAATCACCTGCTCTGGAAGCTGTACAGTCGGAGACACTCTTACAACAGAATCGGGTATGACCAATTACCAGTGGTATCTTAATGGTGGTGCCATACCCGGAGCAACCTCCTATCAGTATGTTACAAGTAGTGCAGGAAACTACACAGTAAGTTATACTGCAGGAGCCTGTGCTTCCAACCTTTCTAATGTTACGGTTGTTTCTGGCGGAGCATGCACACCTCCGAGCCAGCCAGTAATTACAAATATTACTGATAATGATCCCTGTGCTCAGAGTGGAATTACAATAACATTCACATCAGGAACGCCATCCACAAGGCACGATCTATACAGAGATT